>NZ_JBEXKX010000003.1:0-144266 GCF_040609695.1 Amycolatopsis sp. NPDC004625 | reverse complement strand
CCCCGCCCCCATCACCCCCCCGTGTTTCTCTCAAAACTTTCTCAACAATTTTTCCCCCCCCCACGACCGCTTACTGGTCGCGGGAGGCCAGGCCCGCGGGCGCGGACTTGACGGCCGCGTGGATGGCGTCCGCGAGAGCCAAGGCGTCCTCTTCCGTGAGTTCGAGTGCGACCCGGGCCGAGGCGCCGAGAGAAGGGGCGCGGAAGTCGATGTTCACCGTGTGCGCGTAGGGCGCGTGCACCGGGTGGTCGACGTACACGGTTCCCTCGCTCAGCCGGAACCAGCCGCGAGCCCCCTTGCCGCTGCCCTCGAGCGCGAACTTCTCCGTCAGGTACGTGCACATAAGGGAGTCCTCTCAGGCGGTCAGCGTGCGGGCGTAGAAGGCGAGAATCCGTTCCCAGCCGTCCTTCGCGGCCTCCGGGCGGTAGCTCGGGCGGTCGACGGCGAAGAACGCGTGCCCCGCGCCCGCGTACGTGTGGAACTCGTGTTCCTTGCCCAGCTTCTCCAGCTCGGCCGCCAGCACGGCGACCTCGTCCGGGCCCGGGAACTGGTCTTCGGCGCCGAAGATGCCCAGTAGCGGGCACGACAGCTGCGAGGCCAGGCCCAGCAGCGGCTTCATCCGCCTCATGGCCTCCGGCGGGTCGTTGACGACGAAGGCGCCGTAGCAGTCCACCGCCGCGTCGAGGTCCAGGGAGCACGCGGACAGGAAGGCGTGGCGGCCACCCGAGCAGTGCCCGATGACGCCGACGCGGCCGTTCGCGTTCTCCAGCGCGCGGAGGTAGTCCGCCGCGCCCGAGACGTCGCCGACCAGGCGGTCGTCGGGGATGCCGCCCGCCGCGCGGACCGTCGCCGCCGCGTCGTCCGGGTCCGCGCCCGGTGCTTCGCGCGTGTACAGGTTCGGGCAGAGCGCGTTGTAGCCCTCGACTGCGAAGCGGCGCACCATCTCCTTCGTCGCCGCGTCGTAGCCGGGCAGGTGGTGGATCACCACGACGCCGCCGCGCGGGGTCTCGTCGGTCGGTTTGGCCAGGTAGGCCTCGAGCTCGTCCCCGCCGTCACCGGTGATGGTGACGGTTCCGGCGACGATTTCGTCGGTCATCGGTTCTCCTTCGCTCGTTCGGTCGGGTGGACGTACCGCCTGCCGCGGGACGCGGACGCGATCGCGGCGACGACCGCCATCACGGCGGCCGCGGTGAACACGACCGCCAGGCCGTGGTGGAACGGGCCGGAGACGAGCCGCGGGAAGAACTCGCCGCCGGTGAGGGTCGCCCGGTCGGCGGGGGACAGGCCGGCCAGGACGTCCGGGCCGAGCAGGTGCCCGACCGGGTTGCTGCCGAGGAACGCGGCGAACAGCGTGCTGACCGGCGGGAGCTGCGCGACGCCGTCGGCGACCGGCGCCGGGACGCCGTGGGCCTGCAGGCCGCCGGTGAGCGTCTGCGGCAGCGACGAAGCGAGCCCGGCGATCATCAGCGAGAAGAACACGCCGATGGACAGGGACGTCCCGGAGTTCTGGAACGTCGCCCGCATGCCGGAGGCGACCCCGCGCTGCTCGGTGGGGACGCTGCTCATGATCGCCGAGGTGTTCGGCGCGGCGAACATGCCCTGGCCGATCCCGCTGAGCACGAGCAGGCCCGCGAACGCCGGGTACGGGAAGTCCACCGGCAGCGCCAGCAGCCCGAAGAACGCCACCGCGACCAGGAGCAGGCCGCCGGTGGCCAGCGGCCGGGCCCCGAACCGGTCGGACAGGTACCCGGACACCGGCCCGGCGACCAGGAACCCGACGGTCAGCGGCAGCAGGTGGATCCCGGCCCACAGGGGCGTCTGCTCGTAGTCGTAGCCGTGCAGGGGCAGCCAGATCCCCTGCAGCCAGATGATGAGCATGAACTGCATGCCACCACGTGCGACCGAAGTCAGCAACGCGGCGACGTTGCCGGCGGCGAACGCCCGGATCCTGAACAGCGAAAGCTGGAACATCGGCGTGGCGACCCGGGTCTCGATGACGCCGAACAGGACGAGCAGCAGCACCCCGGTGCCGATCCCGCCGAGCACCCACGGGTTGCCCCAGCCGGTGGCCGCGCCGCCGTAGGGCTGGATGCCGTAGGTGATCGCGGCCAGGACCAGCGCGGTTCCGGCCGCGAAGGTGACGTTGCCGCCCCAGTCGACCTTCGCCCGCTGCGGTGTCCCGACCTCGCGGAGGCTGCGGATCGACCAGAGCGTGCCGAGCAGGCCGAACGGCACGCTGACCCAGAACACCGCCCGCCAGTCGATCTCGGCCAGCAGGCCGCCGACGACCAGGCCGAGGAACTGCCCGGCCAGCGCGGTGATCTGGTTGACGCCCAGCGCCATGCCGCGCTGGTGCGCCGGGAAGGCGTCGGTGAGGATGGCCGCGGAGTTCGCCGTCAGCATCGACCCGCCGACGGCCTGCACGACCCGCCAGCCGATCAGCCACAGCGCGCCACTGCCGCCGTGGAACGGGTCGAACGACAGCGCCACCGACGCGACGCTGAACACGACGAAGCCGACGTTGTACATCTTGACGCGGCCGAACATGTCGCCGAGCCGCCCGAGCGTCACCACGAGCACGGCCTGCACCAGCAGGTAGCCGAGGATCATCCAGAGCAGGTAGCCGATGTTGCCGGGCGCGAGCGGGTCGAGCCCGATGCCGCGGAAGATCGCCGGCAGCGAGATGATCACGATCGAGCCGTCGAGCGCGGACATCAGCACGCCGAGCGTGGTGTTGGACAGCGCGACCCACTTGTAGTTCACAGGCGGTCCGCCAGCCGTTCGATGAGCGGGATGGCCGTGACCAGCTCGTGCCGCTCGGCCTCGGTGAACTGCTCGGCCAGCGCGGCCGCCATCCGCCGCGTGGTCGCCGAACGGCGGTCGGTGAGCAGCTTGACGCCGGCTTCGGTGACCGACATCAGCACCTTGCGGCCGTCGGAGTCGTCCTTGTGCCGCTCGACCAGGCCCCGCTCGACCAGCCCGGCCAGGGTGACCCCCATGGCCTGCGGCTTGACCCGTTCGAGGTCGGCGAGGCACCCGGGCGTGGCCGGGCCCTCCCGGTCGAGCCGGGACAGCACCGACCGTTCGGGCAGCGTCGGTTCGCCGACGACGTACCCCTGGCGCAACCGCCGGACCAGCCGGCCGAGCGCGACCCGCAGGTCGGCACTCGCCTGGAGGAGCTCCTCGTCCGTCACGATCGTCAACCTAGACTGATAAACCTGGGTTGATCAACCCGGACGGAACCGCCGCTATCGGGTGAGCCGGGACCTTTCGCCCGCCGTGGCCGCCGGGTCCGGTGTTACCGTCCGAAGTGGACACACCGAGAGAGGGACCGCCGATGACCGACCCGCACGTGCGCCACGCCGGCCACGAGCACCACACCCACGGCGCCGGCTGCGGCCACGCGGCGGTCCCGCACGGCGACCACGTGGACTACGTGCACGAGGGGCACCTGCACCGGGCCCACGACGGCCACTTCGACGAGTGCGAGGTCTTCGGGCACGTGCCCCACGCCGGCCACGACCACACCCACGGCGACGGGTGCGGCCACATCGCGGTCCCGCACGGCGACCACGTCGACTACCTGCACGACGGCCACCGCCACGCGGTCCACGAGGACCACTACGACGACCACTGACCCCGCCGGTCGTGAGTGGTAAGCAGCGTGCGCAGCTTGGCCGCCGGGGCCAGCAGGTCCGCGTCGATCATCGCCTTCGCCAGCGCCGTCGCCGCGGCCCCCCCGGCCGTTGGTGTGTCGACACGCCCCTACGTACTCCGCTTACCCCCCCACCCCCAGCCGCGGGAGGGGTCAGCCGAGCGGGACCTCGACGGTGACCTCGCCGCCTTCGGACTCGGCGGCCAGGGTCAGCACCCGGGCCTCCGCCGGCGGGCCGGGCTCGAAGGTGCGCCGCTCCACGAGCAGGCCGTGGGACCCGGACCCGCCACCCCCGCCGCCGCGGTACCGGGTGCCGGCGTCGTCCCACCCGCGCCAGCGCGTGCGGAGGGCCCAGTGCTCCCGCATCCGGCGCGGATCGACGCCGTCGTGGGCCATGGTCAGGACGACGAGGGTGGACCACACCTCCAGGCTCACCAGCTGCGCCGTCAGCTCGCCGACCGTGCAGCTGCGGCCCGCCAGCGAAACCACGTGCCGCAGCACGGGCGCGGGCGGCGTCTCGATCGCTTCACGCCATTCGGGCCGCTCGGCGCCCATACTCGTGGCCACTGCCTCGGCCCTGGCCGAAGCTTCCGCGTGGACCACCTTGAGCCGGCCGGACCGCTGCAGGGTCACGTCGAGGTCGGCGAGGATCCGGTCGGCGTCCTCCCGCGCCAGTGCTCCCGCGGCCACCAGGCCGATCGCCACCCCACGGATCTCCCGCCGGTCGAACCCGCTCAGCCGCCCGGCGGCCGGCTGCCCCCGCCCCGCGCCCAGGCCGTCGGCGATCAGCTTCTCCAGGTACCGGCGCCCGTCCATACGGCCAGTTTCCCGCCGCCGTCAACGGATTTGGCCGAACTCCCACCCGGGGAACGGGTCCGGCCCGCTCGCCTGCCCGAGGCAGTCCCGCAGCGCGGCGAGGAGGGCGTGCCCGTCGAGGTCGACGCCGATGAACACCAGTTCCTGCCGCGGTGCCGCCGCCACGCCCTGGGGTTCGAACCGCGCGACCGTGCCCGCCTGCGACCACAGCCCGGTCACCCCGGGCCGGGACGCCAGCGTGAAGAACCCCTTCGACCGCAGCACCGTCCCGAACTCGCCGGAGTCCAGCCGCCGGGTCACGAAGGCCCACAGCGCCACCGGGTCGAACGCCCGGTCCGCGCGGAAGACCACGCTGGAGATGCCGTACTCCTCGGTCTCCGGCACGTGGTCGCCGTTCAGCTCGGCGACCCAGCCCGGCGCCTCCTGCGCCCGGACGGCGTCATAGCGGCCGGTCCCGAACACCCGCTCCGGCGGCACCTTCCCGAAGCGGCCCGTGACGACGTCGGCGGCCGGGTTGAGCCGCCGCAGCGCCGCCACCAGCCGGTCGACCTCGGCCGGACCGGCCAGGTCCGTCTTGTTCAGCAACAGGACGTCGGCGAACTCGATCTGGTCGACCAGCAGGTCGCTGACCGTCCGCTCGTCGCCGGCGTACTGGTCGAGCCGCCGCTCCACCAGGGAGTCGCCGGCCGCCAGCTCGCGGGCGAAGTTCGCCGCGTCGACCACCGTCACCATCGTGTCGAGGTGGGCGACGGCGTCCAGGAAGGTGAACGTCGCCGCCACCGGCATCGGCTCGGAGATGCCGCTCGACTCGATGAGCACGTGGTCGAACCGGCCGTCCGCGCACAGGGCCGCGACCTCCTCGAGGAGGTCCTCCC
This sequence comes from Amycolatopsis sp. NPDC004625, assembly GCF_040609695.1. Classification (NCBI taxonomy): domain Bacteria; kingdom Bacillati; phylum Actinomycetota; class Actinomycetes; order Pseudonocardiales; family Pseudonocardiaceae; genus Amycolatopsis; species Amycolatopsis sp. NPDC004625. The sequence goes on along the minus strand of NZ_JBEXKX010000003.1, from coordinate 138,920 downwards.
GCAGGGTGCAGCAGATGCACCCGTCGGTCAGTTCCACAAGCCGCTCCCGCGACCGGACGAGCGCGGCGTCGATGTTGACCTCGCTCATGTCGTTGACGATCACCGCGACCCGCAGGCCCGCCCGGCCGGCGAGGATGTGGTTGAGCAGCGTCGTCTTGCCCGCGCCGAGGAAGCCGGACAGGACGGTGACCGGAACGCTCACCCCGCGTGGAAGTGCTTCATCAGCCGGCGGGGAACCAGCCGGACCTCGCCGTCGACCTTGATCGGTACCAGGTCCGGCACGGCGGCCTTCCACTGCGCGCGCCGGGAGCGCGTGTTGCTGCGCGACACCCTGCGCTTGGGGACGGCCATCAGCGGGTGCCCCGCTTCCCGTAGCGGCGGTGGAACTTCTCGACCTGGCCGGCGCTGTCCATGATCCGCTGGGTGCCGGTCCAGAACGGGTGCGACCACGCGCTGATGTCGACCACGACCAGCGGGTAGGTCCGGCCGTCGGACCACTCGATCGTGCGGTCGGAGGCGATGGTGGAACGGGTGAGGAAGGCGTCGCCGGTCGACGAGTCCTTGAACACCACAGGGTGGTAATTCGGGTGGATTCCGGTCTTCATCGGTCTTCCTTTCGGTTCGCCGCGGAGTGCCGCGCCGGGTCGGGTTCGGTGTCCTCGCACGGTTCTTCGTGCCAGTCCCCGAACGGGTCGGGGTAGTGCCGCCACGCTTCCTGCCCGGCCGCGAGTTCCTCGTCGGTCAGGAGAGCGCCGCGCAGGGCCGCGTCGATCTCGTCGGGCGTTGTCCGGTCCGTCACCACGACGAGTTCCTGCGCGCGGTCGCCGTGCACCGGGTGCCAGCGCAGGGACGCCAGCGTCCGCCGTTCCGGCGAGACGTCCGTCCACTTCGGACCGTCCGGGGCGGCGAGCCACGGTCCGGCGTGCCCGATGCCCAGCCCGCCGCCCGCCGACTCGATCCAGAACGCGACGTCGGGCCGGCTGGCCACCCAGGCGCGGCCGCGGGTGCGGACGACGCCGTCGAGCAGCACGTCCAGGGCGTCGTGCAGGCGTCCGGGGTGGAACGGCCGCTGCGCGGTGAAGGTGACCAGCCCGATGCCGCAGTCGACGTGCACCGGCGGCTGGCCCCGCAGCAGGGCGCCGTGCATGTCGGTGACTTCGCCGCGGCGGGCGTCCGGAGGCACGGCGTCGAGCACGCTGTGTCCGTCGGCCCGCGCCAGCTCGACCCGCGGGACCGACGGCGCGACCCGGTCGAGCACCGCGGACGCCTTCGCCGCGGTCCACGCGTCGGCGGCCGCGCCGGCCAGCACCAGGACGTCGGCGAACTCCACCTGGCTCAGCGCGACCTGGGCGACGGTCCGTTCGTCCTCGGGGCTGCCCTGCAGGTTCCGGTCGGCCAGCTCGTCCTCGCCGGTCGCGTCGGCGAGGAAGCTCGCGCAGTCGACGACGGTGAGGACCGCGCGCAGGTCGACGTCGCCGGCCACCGGGTGGTCGCCGACCAGGACGTGGGTGATCGCCCAGCTCACCGGCTCCGGCTCCATGGCTTCGTCGAGCCGGACGACGATCCGGGTCACCTCCGGGCGCCGGGCCAGCCGCCGCAGCAGCGGCAGCAGGTCCTCCCGGAGGGTGCAGGACACGCAGCCGTGGGCCAGTTCGAGGACGGTCAGCTCGTCGCGTTCGCCGAGCTTCAGGCGGCGGCGGACGACACCGGAGTGGATCTCGCGCAGGTCGTGGTGGACGACGGCGGTGCCCGGCCCGGCGGCGCGCAGCAGCTCCGCCAGTTCGGCGCTCGGGCCGGTGGCGAGGCCGCTCACGAGGACGAGCGGGACGCGGGGGTGGTGGGTCACAAGGGCTCCAGGAATGCCGGCGGGGTATGGTGCGCTACAGTAACTGAAAACGAAAACCACTATCAACTCGGGAGGGCCTTTGTCCGCCGTGTGCCAGGTCACCGGCCGCAAGCCGGGCTACGGCAAGCAGGTTTCGCACTCGCACCGCCGCACGTCCCGGCGCTGGGAGCCGAACCTGCAGAACCGCCGGTACTTCGTGCCGGGCGAGAACCGCTGGGTGCGGCTGCGCGTCTCCGCCAAGGGCATGAAGACGATCGACAAGCGCGGCATCGAGGCCGTCGTCGCCGAGCTGAAGGCGAAGGGGGTGAAGCTGTGATGGCGAAGAGCACCGACGTCCGGCCGATCATCAAGCTGCGGTCCACCGCGGGCACCGGCTACACGTACGTGACGAAGAAGAACCGCCGGAACGATCCGGACCGGATGGTCCTGCGCAAGTACGACCCGGTGGCGCGCAGGCACGTCGACTTCAAGGAAGAGCGCTGATGGCCAAGAAGTCCAAGATCGCCAAGAACGAGCAGCGGAAGGGGGTCGCCGCGCGGTACGTCGAACGCCGTCGCGCGCTCAAGGCCGTGATCGCCTCGCCGGGCTCGTCGCCGCGCGAGAAGGCCGAGGCCGTCGTCGCGCTGCAGAAACTGCCGCGGGACGCGAGCCCGACCCGCATCCGGAACCGGGACGCCGCGGACGGCCGTCCCCGCGGCTACCTCCGGAAGTTCGGGCTGTCGCGGGTGAAGGTGCGGCAGGCCGCGCACCGCGGCGAGCTGCCCGGCGTCGCGAAGTCGAGCTGGTGAGCCGGATGCCGAAACCGCACCGCGACCGGCCGGCCAAGCGCAAGGTGAACTTGTTGCACGCCAACAAGATCACCCACGTCGACTGGAAGGACACCGAACTGCTGCGGAAGTTCGTCTCCGACCGCGGCAAGATCCGCGCCCGCCGGGTGACCGGGTTGACGCCGCAGCAACAGAAACAGGTCGCCACGGCGATCAAGAACGCGCGCGAGATGGCTCTCCTGCCGTACCCGTCGGCGGGCCGCGCCGGCTGAAATTCGAATGCGCGAAGCCGGGTGGCGCGCGATCATGGGCGCACGAAAGGGGGCGTCGCACGGGATGTCCTGAGACAGGAGGTCCACGCTTGCACGCCCAGCTCACGGTCACGCCCGCCCGGCTGCCCGAAGTCCTGCTCACCACCGCCGTCGTCCGGCCGGTGTTCCTCTGGGGCGCGCCCGGGATCGGGAAGTCCTCGCTGGTGCGCGACTTCGCGGTGTCGCTCGGGCTCGACTGTGTGTCGCTGCTCGGTACCCAGCTCGCGCCCGAGGACCTGATCGGCGTCCCGCAGATCGTCGACGGCCGCAGCCGGTTCTGCCCGCCGGAGCAGATCGCCCGCGACGAGCCGTACTGCCTGTTCCTCGACGAGCTGAACGCCGCCGCGCCCGACGTCCAGAAGGCGTTCTACTCGCTGATCCTCGACCGCCGCATCGGCTCCTACGAGCTGCCGGCGGGCTCGGTCGTGATCGGCGCCGGCAACCGCGCCACCGACCAGGCGCTGGCCCGGCCGATGGCCTCGGCCCTGGTGAACCGCCTGGTGCACGTCCACCTGCGGGCCGCGCCGGGCGACTGGCTCGCCTGGGCCGCCGGGAACGCCATCCACCCGTGGGTGATCGAGTACCTCACCCAGCGCCCGGACCACCTGTGGAGCCCGCCGCCGAAGACCGAGGAACCGTTTTCGACGCCGCGGTCCTGGCACATGCTCTCGGATCTGCTCCACTCCGCCGGCGATCCGGCCGACGACGAGACGATCGCGCTGCTGGCGTACGCGACCCTCACCCCGGCGCACGCGGGCGCGTTCCGCGCGTACCTCAAGGTGGCCCGGCACGCCTTCGACCTGGAGGCGATCCTCAAGGGCGACGCGCGCTGGCCCGCCGAGCCGGCCGACCGCGACCTGCTCTACTTCCTCGCCGAGACCTTCCGCGCCCGGCTGGTCAAGGACCTGCCCGCGGACAAGCGGCACGCGTCGGCGGCCGTGCGCCAGTTCGCGTTCCGCGCGAAGAGCCTGCTCGTCGAGCTGGCCGAAATCTCCCTGGAGATGGCGCAGCTGGTCATCGCCGACGACGAGGCCGGGAACCCGCGGCTGCCGTCGTGGTTCCTGGTCGAAGCGGCCCGCGACCTGCCGCGGCTGGTGGCGGCGCGCGCATGAGCAACCCCCGGGTCGAAGCGAAGCGCCGCGAACGCCGGAACCAGGCGATCGCCGACGGCTGGGGCCGGGCGCGCTCGCACACCGTCCTGGACCACCTCGCCCGCGGGGCGAGCCTCAGCACCGAGAGCACCGGCGGCTGGGCCGTGGTCACCGACCGCGGGATGATCACGCCGAACCGCACCCGCGACGCCGAAGCGGGCGAGTGGGCCTGGGTGTTCGCGCACCTGCTGCTGCACCTCGGTCTCGGCCACCTCGACGACGACCTGCTGACCGAGGCGGAAGCCGTCATGCCCGGCCGCGAGCTCGACCCGGCCTACGCCGCCGCGTGCTGCGTGGCCGTGCACCGGTTCGCCGAGGCCGTCCACGTCGGCACCCCGGTCCTGGACCTGCCCGAGCTCCCGGGCACCGACGAGCCGGCCCTGACCCGCGCCTGGCGGGAGACCGGCGTCCCGGTGCCGTTCACCGACCTGGGCACCGGCCGGCCGTGCCTGGCGCTCGCGGAGCCGATGAGCCGCTGGCAGGTGCAGTACCACGGGAAGCCGACGCCGTGGACCGAGCGGTTCGCCCGCGGGCTGATCGCCTCGGCCACCGAAGCGATGGAACGCGCCGCCGACGCGCGCGGGCAGGCGCGCCACCGGCGGGCGCTGGGGGAGTGGGACCGGGCGCTGTCCTGGTTCGTCTCGTCGTTCCCGCTGCTCGGTGCGGTCGCGTCCGGGTTCACCCTGGTCGTCGACGTCGAGGTCGTCCGCGCCTGGGACATCGCCGTGGCCGCGGTCGACGCCGAGCACGGCGAGATCCACGTCAACCCGGGTGCCGCCCTGACGGCGGAGGAGTGGCGGTTCGTGCTGGCGCACGAGATGCTGCACGCGGCCCTGCGCCACGACCGCCGCGCGCTGGGCCGCGAGCCCTACCTGTGGAACGTCGCGTGCGACTACGTGATCAACGGCTGGCTGGTCGCCATGGGCGTCGGCGAGCTGCCCGAGGGCGGCCTGCACGACCAGCAGCTGACCGGGATGTCGGCGGAGTCGGTGTACGACACGCTGACCACCGACCTGCGCCGGGCCCGCAAGCTGCGCACGCTGGGCTCGCGCGAGGCGGGGGACGTGCTGGGCGACTGGCTGTCCGAGCCGGAGTCCGCGCAGCGCCGGTCGTCGCGGCGCACCGCGCGGCCGATGCCGTGGGGTGACCGCGTCCAGGGCGTCGACCTCGACGAGTTCTACCGCCGGGCGCTCACCCAGGGCCTCGAGTACCACCACGCCCAGGGCCGGGGGCTGCTGCCGGCCGGCCTGGAGCAGGAGATCCGGGCGCTCGACCACCCGCCCCTGCCGTGGGACGCGCAGCTGGCGCGCTGGTTCGACGAGCACGTCCGGGTGGAGCTGCCGGTGCGCAGCTACGCGCGGGCGTCCCGCCGCCAGTCGGCGACGCCGGACATCCCGCGCCCGGGCCGGGTCCGCCCGGAACGTCTCGACCGGCGCGTCACCTTCGGCGTCGTGCTGGACACGTCGGGGTCGATGAACGCCGAGCTGCTCGGCAAGGCCCTCGGCGCGATCGCGTCGTACGCACTGGCCCGGGACGTCCCGGCGGCTCGGGTGGTGTTCTGCGACGCCGTCGCCTACGACGCCGGGTACCTGGCGGTGGAGGACATCGCGGGCCGGGTCAAGGTCCGCGGGCGCGGCGGGACGATCCTGCAGCCCGGCGTCGACCTGCTGCAGCGCGCGCCGGACTTCCCGGCGGACGGGCCGATCCTGATCATCACCGACGCGTACTGCGACCACGTCCGGCCGCGGCGGGAGCACGCGTACCTCGTGCCGCGGGGCGCGCGGCTGCCCTTCGTGGCCCGCGGGCCGGTGTTCCGCGTGGCGTGACCCACGCTGGGCTGGCGCCGGGGTGAACCGCCAATAAACTCCCGGCCATGGACGACCCGCACTACCTTTCCGGCCTCCAGCTCACCGGCCGCCGCGTCGTGATGTTCGGCGGCGGGTCCGTGGCCCAGCGCCGGCTGCCCCGCCTGATCAGCGCCGGGGCCCGCGTCGAACTGGTGTCGCCGCACACGACGCCGTCGGTGCAGGGGATGGTGGACGCGGGAGAGCTCGTCTGGCACGAACGCCGTTACGAGCCCGGTGACCTTCGCGATGCCTGGTACGCGCTGGCCTGCACGAACGACCCCGAGGCGAACGCGGCCATCTGCGCCGAGGCCGAGCGGGAGCGGGTGTTCTGCGTCCGCGCCGACGAGGGCGAGTCCGGTTCCGCGGTGACCCCGGCGTCCGGACGGCACGGCGGCCTGCTGTTCGGCGTGCTGTCGGGTGGCGAGCCGCTGCGGTCGGCGGCCGTCCGCGACTCGATGCTCGACGGCCTGCACAACGGCACGATCGAGGACGGCCGCACCCCGCACCCGGAGGGCACGCTGCCCGGCGTGGCCCTGGTCGGCGGCGGCCCGGGCGACCCGGAGCTGGTCACGGTCCGCGGCCGCCGCCTGCTGGCGCGCGCGGACGTCGTCGTGGTGGACCGGCTGGCGCCGCGCGAGCTTCTCGACGAGCTCGCGCCCGAGGTGGAGATCGTCGACGCGGCGAAGATCCCGTACGGCCGCGCGGCGAGCCAGGACGTGATCAACAGCACGCTGATCGAGCGCGCCAAGGAGGGCAAGTTCGTCGTCCGCCTCAAGGGCGGCGACCCGTACCTGTTCGGCCGCGGCTTCGAGGAGGTGCTGGCCTGCGCGGAGGCCGGCGTCCCGGTGACGATGGTCCCGGGCATCACGAGCGCGTTCGCGGTCCCGGCGGCGGCGGACGTCCCGGTGACCCACCGCGGCGTGGCCCACGAGGTGGTGGTGGTCTCCGGCCACGTCGCCCCCGGCGACGACCGGTCCCTGGTGGACTGGGACCTGCTGGCCCGCATGAAGGGCACGATCGTCCTGATGATGGGCGTCGAGCGCCTCCCGCAGTTCGCGAAGGCGCTGCTGGACGGCGGCCGCCCGGCGGACACCCCGGTCGCGATCATCGAGGACGGCACGATGCGCACCCAGCGCGCCCTCCGGTCCACATTGGACACGGTGGTCACGGACGCGGCGGCCGCGGCGGTCCGCCCACCCGCGGTGATCGTGATCGGCCCGGTCGCCGGCCTCGCCCCGGTGTCCTGACCGGAATCACGCGAGTCAGTCGTCGTAGCAGGTGGTGGCGAAGTCGCGGATCGCGTCCGAAAGGCGGGTCGGGTCCAGGCGGAGCTCGACCGGGCTGCGGGCCTGGACGAACTCCGCGTCCGGCATGTCGACCGCCAGGGTGTCCGCGTCGCCGAACGGGTGGATCGGGTCGCCCTGGTGGCCGATCACCAGCGCCCGGGTGGTGATCTTGCGGCGGACCGCCTTCGGCGGCGCGATCCGGCCGAACAGCACGCCGTGCAGCAGCGCCGCCATCGGGGCCGGGCGCTGCGACAGCGTGTCCGTGACGACGTCGACCCACTGGTTGCCGTGCGGGACCACCGACGCCGCCAGCGCCACCGCCTGCACGGTGAACGGCAGGAACCGGGCCGCCATCAGCAGCGGGGCGAAAGTCACCAGCCCGGCGACGATCGCGTTGTCCAGCACCGGCATTTCGACGATCAGGCCCCGGGCGCGCGAAGGCGCCGAGACCGCCACCTCCAGCGAGACGTTCGCACCCAGGGACGTCCCGCCGATCACCGCCGACGGAACGTCGAGGTGGTCCAGCAGCGCCAACGTCTGCTCGGCGAACGACGGCATCGAGTACAGCCAGGACTCGGTCGGCCGGTCGGAGTCGCCGTGGCCGAGCAGGTCCAGGGTGACCACCCGGAACCCCGCGCGGGCCAGCCGGCGGGCCAGCGGGGCGTGCATCCGGCGGGTCAGCATGATGCCGTGCGTCAGCACGACGACCTTGTCGCCGCTGCCGAACTCGGTGTACCAGAGCCGGTGCCCCTCGTGGTCGAACGAACCGGTCAGTTCGATCGGGCGGGATGCCCGACGCGCCGGTGCGGGCGGCGGGTCGGGCTCGATCGCGGTCGCGCTGGCCGGGCTCATGTCCCACCGTCCTCCCCGTGTCGTGGTGTGAGTCCCTTTCAGGAAAGCATCCCCGGACCCCGTCGGCACAGTGACGCGCGGGTCAATTGACAAGGTGCCAATGGCGGGTCGCCGCGGGCATGGGTCAAGATGACCCCATGACCGCTACTGCTGACAGTCTGCCCGACCTCGTCTCCCTCAAGGTCGACGTCGACGGCCCTGTGGCCGAAGTGACGCTTCTCGGCCCGTCGAAGGGCAACGCGATGGGGCCGGACTTCTGGCGCGAGCTGCCGCTGGTGTTCCGCACGCTGGACGCCGACCCGCAGGTCAGGGCCGTGGTCCTCACCGGCAGCGGTGCGCACTTCTCCTACGGTCTCGACCTGCCCGCGATGATGGGCGACTGGGCGCCGATGCTGGGCGGGGACAACCTCGCCGGCCCGCGCACGGCGTTCCTCGACCAGGTCCGGTCGCTGCAGGCGGCGGTCAGCTCGATCGCGGAATGCCGCAAACCGGTCGTCGCGGCCGTTTCGGGCTGGTGCATCGGCGGCGGGGTCGACGTCGTCGCCGCCGCGGACGTCCGCCTGGCCAGCGCCGACGCCAAGTTCAGCGTCCGCGAGGTGCGCGTCGCGATCGTCGCGGACCTCGGCAGCCTCCAGCGGCTCGCCTCGATCATCGGCGAGGGCCACCTGCGCGAGCTCGCCCTCACCGGCAAGGACGTCGACGCCGCCCGCGCCGAGAAGATCGGCCTGGTCAACGACGTCTACGAAAGCCAGGACGCGCTGCTGAAGGCCGCGCGGGAACTCGCCGGGGAGATCGCTGCGAACCCGCCGCTGGTGGTGCAGGGTACGAAGCAGGTACTGGCGGCGAACACCGAGCGCCAGGTCGCCGACGGCCTCCGGTACGTCGCGGCGTGGAACTCGGCGTTCCTGCCCAGCAAGGACCTCGGCGAGGCGGTCCAGGCGTTCATGGAACGCCGCCCGCCGGAGTTCAAGGGCGAGTAGAAGGAGGCAGCGTGAACGTCCACCACGCGTTCCGCGTCGCGCGGGACTACCTGCAGGCCCACCGCGAGGACTACGACACGGCCTACCGCGACTTCGCCTGGCCGGAGTTCGACGAGTTCAACTGGGCGATCGACTGGTTCGACGTCGTCGCGCACGACCCGGCCAACGCCGCGCGGTACGCGCTGTGGATCGTCGAGGAGGACGGCCGGGAGAACCGCTGGACCTACCCGGAGATGTCGGGCCGGTCCAACCAGGTCGCCAACTGGCTGCGCGACCTCGGCGTCCGCCGCGGCGACCGGCTGATCCTGATGCTGGGCAACCAGGGCGAGCTGTGGGAGACCATCCTCGCGGCGATCAAGCTCGGCGCGGTGATCATCCCGGCGTCGACGCTGCTGGGCCCGGCCGACCTGACCGACCGCGTCGAGCGCGGCGCGGCGAAGCACGTCGTGGTCCGCTCGGTGGACGCCCCGAAGTTCGACGGCGTCGAGGGTGCCTACACGCGGATCGCGGTGGGGGAGCCGGTCGAGGGCTGGCACGCGTACTCGGCGGCGTTCGCCGAGTCGCCGGAGTTCACCCCGGACGGCCCGACGAAGGCCGCCGACCCGCTGCTGCTCTACTTCACCTCCGGCACGACGGCGAAGCCGAAGCTGGTGCAGCACACGCACGTCTCGTACCCGGTGGGCCACCTGTCCACGATGTACTGGATCGGGCTCGAGCCCGGCGACGTCCACCTGAACATCTCCTCGCCCGGCTGGGCCAAGCACGCGTGGAGCAACTTCTTCGCGCCGTGGAACGCCGAGGCGACCGTGTTCCTCTACAACTACAACCGGTTCGACGCCGGCGCGCTGATGGCCCAGATGGACCGGTGCGGCGTCACCAGCTTCTGCGCGCCGCCGACGGTCTGGCGGATGCTCATCCAGGCCGACCTGACGGCCCTGAAGACCCCGCCGCGCAAGGTCGTGGGCGCGGGGGAGCCGCTCAACCCCGAGGTGATCGACCAGGTCGAGAAGGCGTGGGGCGTGACCATCCGCGACGGCTTCGGCCAGACGGAGAGCAGCGTCCAGATCGCCAACACGCCCGGCCAGGAGGTCGTGCCGGGGTCGATGGGCCGTCCGCTGCCCGGGTTCGTGGTGGCGCTCGTCGACCCGGTCAGCGGCGAGCGCGCGTCGGAGGGCGAGATCTGCCTCGACCTCGCGCACCGGCCGGTGGGCCTGATGACCGGCTACACCGGCGACGACGAGCGCACGTCGGCGGCCTTCGGCGGCGGCTTCTACCACACCGGTGACGTCGGTTCGATCGACGAACGCGGCTACATCACCTACGTCGGGCGCACCGACGACGTGTTCAAGGCGTCGGACTACCGGATCTCACCGTTCGAGCTGGAGAGCGTCCTGATCGAGCACGAGGCGGTGGCGGAGGCGGCGGTGGTCCCGGCCCCCGACCCGATCCGGCTCGCGGTGCCCAAGGCGTACGTCGTGCTGGCGGCCGGTTTCGCCCCGGACGCGGCGACGGCCCGGTCGATCCTGGCCCACTGCCGCGAGCACCTGGCGCCGTACAAGCGGATCCGGCGGCTCGAGTTCGCGGAGCTGCCGAAGACGATTTCGGGCAAGATCCGCCGTGTCGAGCTGCGCGGTCGCGAGAGCGACCCGAAGCGCGGCGAAGGGACCGAGTACCGCGAAGAGGACTTTCCCGACCTGAAGTCCTGACGTCAGCTGCGGGTGCCTTCGACCTGGCGGCCGTCCTCGGTCGAGCAGGCGGTCACCGGGTCGTTCGCCGCGCTGCCGCACGTCCACTCGCCGATCGCGACCGGGCCGGGGCCGTCGGCGGAGGCGGCCTCGGCCGGGGTCAGCTTGGCGAAGTAGTCCGTCAGCAGCTTCGCCGCCGCGGCGCAGTCGACCTGGCCGTGCGCGACGACCGCCGTCTTCGCGCCGGCCGCGCCGGTGACGTCGCCGCACGGCACGCCGGGTGCGGTCGACGCGGCCGCCGCGGCGGCCGCGGGCACGGCCGCACCGGAGGAGGACGGCGCGGCGGGCGCGGGGTCGCCGCCACCGCAGCCGGCCAGTGCGGCGGCCGCGGCGACGAGCAGCAGGGGGTACGCGAGAGTCTTCATGGGCCCTTCAGGAGCGGACGGAACGGGTTCTCACTCGGACGGCACGACGGCGGCGAACACCGTCTGCTCGCCCTTGGTGCAGGTGGTGCCGCCCTGGGCGGCCGGCGGCCCGGAGGCGCACAGCCAGCCGTCGACGGTCTCGTTCACGGCGTCGTTCGAGCCGGCGCCCTGGCGCCCGGCGATCTTGCGGTGGAAGTCGCCGACGAGCTTCGTCGCGGCGACGCAGCTGACGCCGGCGGAGCCGCTGTCGAACACGTAGAGCGTCAGCCCGCTGGCGGCGGTCACCGTGCCGCAGGAGCCGGGCACCGGCGGCGGCGGCCCGGACGGCTTGGACACCGGAGCGGGCGCGGCCGAGCCGTCGGTGGCGGCGGGCGGGGGTGGGGGAGTGCCGGTGGGTGCCGCCTCGGACGCGGCGGCGGTCGGGGACGACGGCGCGGGTGGCGCCTGCGCGGCCGGGGCGCCGGAGCAGGCCGCGAGCACGGGCAGGGCGAGGCAGGCCACGAGCCACGTCTTCGTGGTGGTCGGGTGGGGCACCGCGATCCTTCCTCCCCGGCTGGCTGGCCCGGTCATTCTGGCCCATCCCGGCCTGGGCCCCGCGGATCGACGCGCCCACGGGTGTGCCGGAGATTACTCCAGCGGGGTGGCGCCCCGGTCCGGTGGCCGCCGAACTGATGTCCACAATGGACAATTAACATTCCGTTCACGCTCCGAAACCTCCCGCTGTCATCAAGAATCGATCGGTCTAATTCCGGCCGCGGCCGTTAACAATCCGGCCTCGCGCGCCGAAGATCTTGGTGGAGGCCGACGAGCTTCCCCGTCCCCGAACCCGTCCCGAAATCCGTGAGAGCGATGAACGCCAACGCTGTGACCAGCACCGAAGACCCGTCCAGTCCGCCGACCGTCCCGTGCACCGTGGTCTGGTGCTGCGGCCGCCCGTACGTGCTCGAGGGCCGCGCGGGCCGAGCCCGCTGGATGGGCACCGACTACCGAGGCCGCCCCGAGGCGCTGAGCAGCGCGGAACTGCAGCGCCGCGGGTGGAGCCACCGCCGGGCGAGCTGAGTCGCCCGGGCCGCCAGGGGGGATCGGGGCCGGTGGGAACTCCGCAACCGGTACCTGTCCGCCCTCGGCGGCCGGGGTTCGCCTGCCGGAAGGCGGTCGGGTGGCTCCCCGGGCCCCGCCAGGCCACTGATAGTGAACTGCCGACACTCGATCGGTGTAGGTGCGGCGAACGGATCTTGCGTGGACCGCGGGGACCCGGCACCAGCCCCGCCCCAGGTCCGGCACCCGCCCGCCCCGCACCACCGGGCGCCCCCGCGCCCCTCCGCTGTTTAATGACCCCGTGAGCACAGCCGCCCCCGAACCCGCCGCTCAGGCCGCCGCCGAGCCCTCCCTGCTGCGGCAGGCGCTCAACGTCCCCAACATCCTCTCCCTGCTGCGGCTGGCCGGCGTGCCGGTGTTCCTCTGGCTGCTGCTCGGCCCGCGGGAAGACGGCTGGGCCCTCGCGCTGCTCGTGTTCAGCGCCCTCACCGACTGGCTCGACGGCAAGCTGGCCCGCTGGCTCAACCAGATGTCACGCCTCGGGCAGCTGCTCGACCCCGCCGCCGACCGGCTCTACATCCTCGCCACCCTCGTCGCCTTCCTGGTCCGCGACATCATCCCGTGGTGGGTCGTCGTGCCGCTCGTGCTGCGGGAGGCCGTGCTCGGCGTCTGCGTCATCACCCTGCGCCGGCGGGGGTTCGCGCCGCCCGAGGTCACCTACCTCGGGAAGGGGGCGACCTTCGTCCTGATGTACGCCTTCCCGTTCCTGCTGCTCGCGCAGGGTGGCTCCGACGTCGCCGCGGTCGCGCGGCCGATCGGGTACGCCTTCACCATCTGGGGCGCCGTCCTCTACGTCTGGTCCGGTGTCCTCTACGTCGTGCAGGCGCGCAACGCGCTCCGCGAAGCCGGAGAGTGAGCTTCCGCCGGGTCGTGGCGGGCGGCTGGGCCGTGTGGGTGTAAGACTTCGCGCAGCACGTTTCGCCAGTGAGGGCATGAAAGGGGACCCGCGGTGTCCGCTCCTGAAGAGCTTCGCTACACCGAGGACCACGAGTGGGTCGCCACCCGCGAGGAGACGCTCGTCCGGGTGGGCATCACCGAGTACGCGCAGGACCAGCTCGGCGACGTCGTGTTCGTCGACCTGCCCGAGGTCGGCAGGCAGGTGAGCGCGGGCGACGTCTTCGGCGAGGTCGAGTCGACCAAGAGCGTCTCCGAGCTGTTCGCACCGGTCGACGGGGAGGTCGTCGCGGTCAACGACGGCGTCGCCGACTCGCCGGAACTGATCAACAGCGACCCCTACGGCGAGGGCTGGCTGATCGAGATCCGGCTCGACGACCCGGCCGGCCTCGAAGCCCTGCTCGAAGCCGAGGCGTACGACGCCCTGACCAAGGGCTGAAGCCCGCTCCGCCGGTTCGGGGAGCCGGGGCTCGGAGAATCGATCAGGCACGGTACGTTGGCAGCTACACGTTCTTGAGTACTGGCAACACAGCATGTGTGGAGGAGAGCTCAGGTGAGCACGAACGACGGGCCCGGCGGCGTTCCCCCGGAGCAGTCTCCGGAGCGGACCTCTGTCTTCCGGGCCGACTTCCTGGCCGAAGCCGAAGGTCGCGAGCCCGCCCCGGAAGCCCCGGTCCAGGGGGTCGACGCCCTGCCCCCGGGTTCGGCCCTGCTGGTCGTGAAGCGCGGGCCGAACGCGGGTTCGCGGTTCCTGCTCGACCGCGACACCACCAGCGCCGGGCGGCACCCGGACAGCGACATCTTCCTCGACGACGTCACGGTCTCCCGCCGCCACGCCGAATTCCGGCGTGAGGGCGGCGAGTTCGTCGTCATCGACGTCGGCAGCCTCAACGGCACCTACGTCAACCGCGAGCCGGTCGACCAGGCCGTGCTCGCCGGCGGCGACGAGGTGCAGATCGGGAAGTTCCGCCTGGTCTTCCTGACCGGCCCGGGGCACGGGGGCCAGGGGGCGCAGTGACGGCGGCCGGACGGCCACAACGTGACGGGTTGAGCATCGGGGCCGTTCTCGCGCAGCTGCGCGGCGACTTCCCCGATGTCACCATCTCCAAAATCCGGTTCCTCGAAGCGGAAGGCCTGGTCCAGCCGGGCCGGACACCGTCGGGGTACCGGCAGTTCGCCGCGGCGGACGTGGAGCGTCTCAGGTTCGTCCTGGCCGCCCAGCGGGACCACTACCTCCCGTTGAAGGTCATCAAGGAACAGCTGGACGCGGCGGACTCGGGCAACGCGCCCGCCGCGGACCTGCCCCGCCCGCCGCGCCGGCTGGTGCCCATCGACGCACCGGCCGAGAACGTCGGCCTGCCCGAGGCGGCGGACTTCGCCACGGGCAAGGAGCTGCGCCTGACCCAGGAGGAGCTCCTGGAGCAGGCGGGCATCGACGCGGCCGCGCTGGCCGAGCTGCAGCAGTACGGCCTGGTCCGGCCCGGTCCCGCCGGGTTCTTCGACCCGGACGCGGTGCTGGTCGCGCGGACCGTGAAGGCGATGACCGGATTCGGGATCGAACCGAGACACCTGCGTGCTTTCCGCGCCGCGGCCGACCGCGAGGTCGGGCTGCTGGAGCAGATCGTGACGCCGGTGTACCGGCACCGCGACCCGGAGGCCAAGTCCCGGGCCGACGAGGTGGTGCGGGAGCTCGCGGCGCTGTCCGTGACCCTGCACACGCTGCTCGTCAAGGCCGGAATCCGCGGCGTCGCCGGGTGTTGATCGATAACGGGGCAGTGAGATCCTCTTTGCGGTCCCGTGTCAATGACTGAATGTTCGGCACCGCATGCCGTACCGTGAAGGCACGGGTTTGCGGCAGGCGAACCGAGAGAGTCCGGACAGCGAGCACAGCGCACGGATGACGGGTAGCGTCGACAGTGGCGGCGCGGAACCGTTTCGGCGCTGCAGCCCGTGTGCACGAGAGGGAGGCGAAGCCCGATGAGCGAAATGCGCGTCGTCGGTGTGCGGGTCGAGCTGCCCGCGAATCAGCCGATCTTGTTGCTGCGGGAAACCGAAGGCGAACGGTACCTGCCGATCTGGATCGGCTCGGTCGAAGCCACCGCCATCGCCTTGGAGCAGCAAGGGGTCCGGCCGGCCCGCCCGCTCACGCATGACCTGCTGAAAGAGGTCATCGGAGCACTCGGCCGGGAGCTCGAGCAGGTCGTCATCACCGACCTGAAGGAAGGCACGTTCTTCGCGGAGCTCGTCTTCGACGGCGACATCCGGGTGTCCGCCCGGCCGAGCGACTCGGTCGCGCTGGCCCTGCGGATCGGGGTGCCCATCCACGCCGTGGATTCGGTGCTGGAGGAAGCCGGCCTGATCATCCCGGACGAGCAGGAAGACGAAGTCGAGAAGTTCCGCGAGTTCCTCGACTCGGTCTCCCCGGAAGACTTCCGCGGCGCCGACACCTGAGGGGTGGGGAGAGCTCGGGCGAGGTGTGCTCGCGGAAAGCGCTCGCCAAGAGCTCCCCGCCGTGTTCTCTGGGGGTGCAACCCCCAGACCCCGCCCGGGGGCTCCGCCCCCGGACCCCCGGCGTCCTCCCGGGCTGAGGCGTTTTGCTTGCCTTGCCTTGACGTTGGCGTCAACGTCTAGCGTCGGGGTATGCGGATCGGAGAACTGGCGCAGCGGACCGGGGTCACCACTCGTGCGCTGCGGTTTTACGAGGACCAGGGCCTCCTCGCGGCCCGTCGCTCGGCGAACGGCTACCGCGAGTACGACGAGGACGACCTCCAGCTCGTCCACGAGATCCAGACCCTCCAGACGGTCGGCCTGACCCTCGAGGAGACGCGCCCCTTCGTCGAATGCCTGCGCAGCGGCCACGAGACCGGCGACTCCTGCGCGAACTCGATCGAGGTCTACCGGCGCAAGCTCGAAGAAGCCGACGCCCTCCTCGCCCGCCTCGGCGGCATCCGCGGCGAACTGGCCGCGAAACTCGCCGCCGCCCTGGCCCGCCAGGCACCCGATCCGTGTGTCGTGCCCGAATCCCCACGCCCCTGAAGGAACCCCATGTCCGCAGTCAGCGACGTCACCGATGCCACCTTCGCCGAGGTCCTCGCCGGCGACGTTCCCGTGCTCGTCGAGTTCTGGGCCACCTGGTGCGGCCCCTGCCGGATGGTCGGCCCGGTGCTGGCACAGCTCGCCGCCGAGCGGGACGGCGAGCTCGTCGTCCGCAAGATCAACGCCGACGAGAACCCCGGGACCACCCGCTCCTACCAGGTCATGTCGCTGCCGACGATGATCCTCTTCCGCGGCGGCGAGCCGGTCGAAACGATCGTCGGCGCGTTCCCGAAAGCCCGCATCGAAGACCGCCTCGACCGCGCCCTCACGGCGCCGTCGCTTTGACGAACGCGTCCGCGACCTCGCGCCCGTACGTTTCGATGTCCAGCGAAGGGTCGGCCGCGTAGGCCGCGGCCACGCCGTCGACGGCCTGCGCGATCGACATCGCCATCACCTCGGGCGTGAAGGCGCCGAACACGCCCTCGGACTGGCCCTGCTTGAGCTGGCGGGCCAGACCGTGCACGCGCAGGTCGTCGACCAGCACCTTCGTCATCACCCAGCCGTCGGCGTCGTCGGCGTTCGCGGCCAGCTCCGACAGCGCCCGGACGCACTCCGGGTACGCCCGCAGGAACGCCACCGACGTCTCGATGTGCGCCCGCAGGTAACCGGGCCGGTCGGCCGGGTCGAGGCCGCCACCGGTGCGTTCGGCGAGGAACTGGTGCTTCGTTTCGACGACCGTGCTGAGCACGGCCTGCATCAGGCCGGCCTTGTTCGTGAAGTGGTACGAGATCAGCCGGGTGCTGCTGAGGCCGGCGCGCTCCTTGATCCGGGCGAACGTCGTCCGGCGGTAGCCGAGGTCGGACAGCACGCCGATGGTGGCGCCGATGATCTGCGCCCGGCGGGCCGCCTCGGTGGCGCTGAGCCCCATTTCCGCCATGAGGTCGGTGTTTACTTGCATGAGTAAAAAGTTACTCGGCTGAGTAAAAGCGGTCAAGGTGTTTGGATCACGCCGCAGGGGGTACGGCGAACGGCTCAAAGGCTCAGCCGACCGTTGAGGCTTGCCGCGCGTCGCGTTGACCGGTGTTCTCCGGACGCTTACCGTCGAAGGAGGTAAATCGCCACGGTGTGATTCACGGTCTGGGGCCGGATCGTGGCGGTTGATCTCCGGTGGGTCCCGCTCCTGGGACTCCTCCGGCTGTCATTCGCCGGCCGCCAGGTCGGGCGAGGGGAGGCTTGCGTGGTCGAGGCTGGTTCCGAGAAGCAGCCTGTCGAGGTCGCGACTGGTGAGCAGGGAGAACTGTTCCCCGACGACTCGCTGCCCGACGAGCTGGTGGGCTACCGGGGTCCGGCGGCGTGCCAGATCGCCGGCATCACCTACCGCCAGCTCGACTACTGGGCCCGGACCAAGCTGGTCGCGCCGAGCATCCGCACCGCGCACGGCTCCGGCTCGCAGCGGCTGTACTCGTTCAAGGACATCCTGGTCCTCAAGGTCGTCAAACGGCTCCTCGACACCGGCGTCTCGCTCCAGAACATCCGGGTCGCGGTCGACCACCTGCGCGTCCGCGGCGTCCGCGACCTGGCCAGGGTCACGCTGTTCTCCGACGGCACCACGGTCTACGAGTGCACGTCACCGGAAGAGATCGTCGACCTGCTCCAGGGCGGCCAAGGCGTCTTCGGCATCGCGGTCAGTGGCGCCATGCAGGAAATCAGCGGCACCATCCACGAGTTCCCGGCCGAACGCGCCGACGGCGGCATCGTCGAGACCCACGAACCGGACGAACTCACGCAACGCCGCAACGCCCGCAAGACCGGGTGATCACCGCTGCGGCGGACGGAGTAAGGTTCACCGTGCGGTCGACGAATCCGCGCGGGAGAGTCCGAGCCACACCTTGAGCTCGGCGCCGAAGGAGCAAGTCCTCCCCGGAACCTCTCAGGCACCCTGGACCGCGCGGACGAGACGCCTCTGGAAAGCGGGTCGTCAGAACACACCCTGATGGCCCCGCCGACGGTGCAAGCCCGGGTCAACCTACGGGCGAAACTCTCAGGCGCCCAGAAATGGGTACGGACAGAGTGGGGAGGCCGGGACATCGCCGTCCCGGCCCGGCGTCGCCGTACCAGGAGGCCATCGTGGATCCGTCACTCGCCTCCCTGGAACAAGGGATTCCCTTCGCCGACCGGCACATCGGGCCCGGTTCCGAAGATCTCCGGCACATCCTCGACGTTGTCGGCGTCGCCTCCCTCGACGAGCTCGCCGAGCGGGCCGTTCCCGAGTCGCTGCGGGAGTCCGCGCAGCCGCTCGAACTGCCGGCCGCCGCCTCCGAAGCGCAAGCCCTTGCCGAACTGCGGGAGCTGGCCGCGCGCAACCGGCCGATGGCGCAGATGATCGGGCTCGGGTACCACGACACCGTCACCCCACCCGTCCTCCGGCGCGGCGTCCTCGAAAACCCGGCCTGGTACACCGCCTACACCCCCTACCAGCCCGAAATCTCCCAAGGCCGGCTGGAAGCGCTGCTCACCTTCCAGACCGCGATCGCCGACCTGACCGGCCTGCCCGTCGCCAACGCCTCGCTGCTCGACGAAGCCACCGCGGCCGCCGAAGCCATGACCCTCGTGCGGCGGGCCGGACGAACGAAGTCCGCCCGGTTCGTCGTCGACGCCGACACCCTGCCGCAGACGCTCGCCGTCCTGCGCACCCGGGCCGAACCCCTCGGCATCGAGCTCGTCGTCGAAGACCTGTCCCAAGGACTGACCGGGCTCGGGCTCGGCGGCGACTTCTTCGGCATCCTCCTGTCCTACCCGGGCGCCTCCGGGGCCGTCCGCGAACTCGACCTCACCATCGGCGAGGCGAAGAAGCACGGCGCGGCGGTCGTGGTCGCCGCCGACCCGCTCGCCCTCACCCTGCTGCGGCCGCCCGGCGAACTCGGCGCCGACGTCGCCGTCGGATCGACCCAGCGGTTCGGCGTCCCGCTCGGCTTCGGCGGCCCGCACGCCGCCTACCTCGCCGTCCGCCACGGCCTCGAACGGCAGCTGCCCGGGCGCCTCGTCGGCGTGTCCCGGGACGCCGACGGAAACCCCGCGTACCGACTCGCCCTGCAGACCCGCGAGCAGCACATCCGCCGGGAGAAGGCGACGTCGAACATCTGCACCGCGCAGGTCCTGCCGGCCGTGCTGGCGTCTATGTACGCCGTGTACCACGGGCCCGACGGCCTGCGCCGGATCGCGCTGCGGACCCACCGGATGGCCACCGTGCTCGCCGCCGGCCTCGCCGAGGGCGGCATCGACGTCGGACACGGCGAATTCTTCGACACCGTCACCGCGACCGTGCCCGGGCGGGCGGCCGCGGTCGTCGCGGCGGCCCGCGACCTCGGGGTGAACCTCCGGCCGGTCGACGACGACCACGTCGGCGCCGCCTGCGACGAGACCACCACCCGCGAGCGGCTTTCGCTGGTGTGGAAGGCGTTCGGCGTCTTGGTGTCCGATGTGGACGGGCTCGACGCGGACACCGCGGACGCCCTCCCGGCCCCGCTGCGCCGGACGGGCGAGTACCTGACGCACCCCGTGTTCCACGCGCACCGCTCGGAGACCGCCATGCTGCGCTACCTCCGGCAGCTGGCGGACAAGGACCTCGCCCTCGACCGCAGCATGATCCCGCTCGGCTCGTGCACCATGAAGCTCAACGCCACCGCCGAGATGGAACCGATCACCTGGCCGGAGTTCGCCGGCTTGCACCCCTTCGCGCCCGTCGAAGACGCCGCCGGTCTGCTGGACCTGGTCGCCGATCTCGGCACCTGGCTCGCCCGGATCACCGGCTACGACACGGTTTCGCTGCAGCCCAACGCCGGCAGCCAGGGCGAGTTCGCGGGCCTGCTCGCCATCCGCGCCCACCACCGCTCGCGCGGCGAGCACGCCCGGGACGTCTGCCTCATCCCGGCCAGCGCCCACGGCACCAACGCGGCCAGCGCCGTCATGGCCGGCATGCGCGTGGTCGTCGTCCGCTGCGACGACGAAGGGAACATCGACCTCGCGCACCTGAAGTCCACTGTGGACGAGCACCGCGCCGACCTGGCCGCGATCATGCTGACGTACCCGTCGACGCACGGCGTCTACGAGGACACCGTCGGCGAGGTGTGCGCGGCGGTGCACGACGCGGGCGGCCAGGTCTACGTCGACGGCGCCAACCTCAACGCGCTGATCGGCGTCGCCCAGTACGGCCGCTTCGGCGCCGACGTCTCGCACCTCAACCTGCACAAGACGTTCTGCATCCCGCACGGCGGCGGCGGGCCCGGCGTCGGCCCGATCGGCGTCCGCGCGCACCTCGCGCCGTTCCTCCCGAACCACCCCCTGCAGCCGGCGGCCGGCCCCGCCACCGGCGTCGGTCCGGTCAGCGCGGCGCCGTGGGGCAGCGCGTCGATCCTGCCGATCTCGTGGGCCTACATCCGGATGATGGGGGCCGAGGGGCTGCGCCGGGCGACGCTCGTGGCGGTGGCCAACGCCAACTACGTCGCCCGCCGCCTCGCCGGCCACTACCCGCTGCTGTACGCGGGCCGCGAGGGGCTCGTCGCGCACGAGTGCGTCCTCGACCTGCGCCCGCTGACGAAGGCCACCGGCGTCACCGTGGACGACGTCGCGAAGCGGCTGGCGGACTACGGGCTGCACGCGCCGACGATGTCGTTCCCCGTCGCGGGGACGCTGATGGTGGAGCCGACGGAGAGTGAGGACCGCGCCGAGCTCGACCGCTTCTGCGCCGCGATGATCGCGATCCGCGGCGAAATCGAGCGCGTCGCGACGGGGGAGTGGCCCCTGGCGGAGTCGCCGCTGCGGCAGGCGCCGCACACCGCGCACTGCATCACCGGCGACTGGAACCGGCCGTACAGCCGCGAGACGGCGGTGTTCCCGGCCGGGACGGGCACGCCGAAGATCTGGCCGGCGGTCCGGCGCATCGACGGCGCGACCGGCGACCGGAACCTCGTCTGCTCCTGCCCGCCCCCGGAGGCCTTCGCGGACCGGTCACAGGAACGCGGGGTAGGTTGACGCCCATGGTGAGCAGGCACGGTCCTGATCGGACGTCCGTGGTCGTGACCGGCGGGAGCGGCTTCATCGGCCGGGCCGTCGTGCGGGCCCTCCGCGACCGGGACGTGCCGGTCACCGTCGTGGACCGGGTGCCGTTCCCCGAAGACGCCGACGGCGTCCGCGTGGTGACCGGCGACCTGCGCGAGGCGGCCGTCCGCGAGGAGGCCGTGACACGCGCAACCGCGGGGATCGTGCACCTGGCCGCGCTGACGTCGGTGCTGAAGTCGGTCGAGCTGCCCGAAGACACTTTCGCCGACAACGTCCTCGTCACCCAGGAACTCCTGGAACTCGCGCGCCGCCACGAAGTGCCGCAGTTCCTGCTCGCCTCGACCAACGCCGTGATCGGCAACGTCGGCTCCGCGACCATCACCCCGGACCTGCCGCTGCGCCCGCTGACGCCCTACGGCGCCACGAAGGCGGCGTGCGAAATGCTGCTGTCGGGGTACGCCGGGGCGTACGGGATGAAGACGTGTGCGTTGCGGTTCACCAACGTCTACGGCCCGGGAATGTCCCACAAGGACAGTTTCGTGCCGCGCATGATGCGGGCCGCGCTGAGCGGCACCGGGATCAGGGTCTACGGCGACGGCCGCCAGCGCCGCGACCTCGTGCACGTCGACGACGTCGTCCGCGCGGTCCTGCTGACCCTCGACAGCGGCTATTCCGGCCGCGCGATCGTCGGGGCCGGGCGTTCGGTGTCCGTGCTGGAGATGGTCGAGGTCGTGCGCGAGGTGACCGGCGCCGAGCTGCCGGTCGAGCACGTCGAGGCGCCGGCCGGGGAGATGCCGGCGGTGGTCGTCGACGTCTCGGCGAGCGCGGACACCATCGGCTACCGGCCCGAGGTGTCGCTGACCGACGGTCTGGCCACGGCGTGGAAGTACTTCTCCGGCCTCGCGAACCGGTGAGGGCTTTTCTCCGGCGGCACTGGCTGCTGCTCCTGCTCCTCGTCCCGGCGATCACCCTCCGGGTGCTGACCTGGCTGGCCTACCGCCCGGCGCTGCTGTACATCGATTCGTTCCGCTACCTCGACAACCTGCACGCCCTGCGCGCCGACCAGCTCAACCCGATCGGCTACGACCTCGTCCTGCGGCCGCTGCTGGCCGTCGGTGGCCTCGCCTGGGTCGCGGCCGTCCAGCACGCCGGCGGCCTCCTCGTCGCGGTCGGTGTCTACGGCCTGATCCTGCGCCTCGGCGGCCGCCCGTGGGTTGCCGCGCTCGCCGCGACACCGGTCCTGCTCGACGCGTACCAGCTGCAGATCGAGCAGAACATCATGTCCGAGGTGACGTTCGAGGCCGTCCTCGTCGGGCTGCTGTGGCTGCTGCTCGGCCGGGGCACCCCCGGCTGGAAACGCGCCGGCGCCGCGGGCCTGCTGCTCGGCTTCGGCGTGCTGACGCGGCTGATCGGCGTCTCACTGGCGTTGCCGCTGCTGGTCTTCCTGGTCGTCGCCGGGGGAGCGTGGCGGCACCGGGCGGGCTGGTGCCGCGCGGGCGTCGGCCTGCTGGGGATGCTCGTCGTCCTCGTGCCGTACTCGGCGCGGGTGCATTCCGAGACCGGGAAGTGGGGCCTGACCGGGCCGTCCGGGAACATGCTCTACGGCCGCACCGCCGCCGTCGCCGACTGCGCGAACCTCCACCTCGCCCCGGAGGTTCAGGTGTTCTGCCCGGCCGAGCCGCGCGAGACGCGGCTGGTGGACAACTACACCCACGCCGACCTCGACCCGAACTGGCCGGGCCCGCTGCCCCCGGGCGCGGACAAGGCGGCGCTGGCGCACGAGTTCGCGATCGACGTCCTCAAGGCACAGCCCGGCGACGTCGCCGACGCGATCCTGACCGACTTCGCCAAGAGCTTCGCGTGGGTGCGGGAGCAGGACCCCACCGACGTCCCGCTGGACCGGTGGCAGTTCCAGCTCACCTACCCGCAGTGGGCCGACCAGTCGCTGATCGACCTGGTCACGCTGCAGAACGACGGCGTCGTCGCGCACGTCGACCAGCCTCTGGCGAAGGTCCTGCGCGACTACCAGCTCGGCGGCGGGTACGTGTCCGGCGGGGTGCTCGGCCTCGCCGCGCTGCTGGGCCTGCTGCCGGTGTTCCGCCGCAAGAAACCCCTGGACCGGGCCCAGGCGGGTGCGCTGCTGGCGGCGTCGAGCGGCCTGGTCCTGCTCTTCGCCTCGGCGGTGTTCCTGTTCTCGTGGCGCTACCAGCTCCCGGCGCTGGTGCTGCTGCCGGTGGCCGGGGCGCTCGGCTTCACCACCCTGACCTCGGCGAGCCGGAAGCGGCTCGCCGCCTTCCCCGACGACGTCGACCAGGGCGCGCTCGACGACTTCCGCGGCCGCCACCCGGAGCTGGAACTGGCGCCCCTGACCGTCGTCATCGCGGCCTACAACGAGGCGGGGGGCATCGGCGAGGTCCTCGAAAAGATGCCGGACCAGTGCCTCGGGATGCCGGTGGACGTCCTCGTCGTCGTCGACGGCGGCACCGACGACACGGCCGCGATCGCCGAGGCGCACGGCGCGTACGTCTGCGTCGCGCCCCGCAACCGCGGCCAAGGGGCCGCGCTGCGGCTCGGCTACCACCTGGCGGCCGAGGCCGGCGCCGAGTACGTCGTGACGACCGACGCCGACGGCCAGTACGACAACAGCGAGCTCGAGGCCCTGGTTCGCCCGGTCGTCGACGGCGACGCGGACTTCGTCACCGGGTCGCGGCGGCTCGGGCACGAGGAGGCCGACAGCCGCGTCCGGTGGCTCGGCGTGCGCGTGTTCGCGGCCCTGGCTTCGGTGCTGACGGCCCGGCGGATCACCGACACGTCGTTCGGCTTCCGCGCGATGCGGGCGGACCTGGCCTGCGCGGTGCCGCTGAACGAGCCGCAGTACCAGTCGTCCGAGCTGCTGCTCGGCGTCACCGCGCGCGGCGCCCGGGTCACCGAGCTGCCGATGAGCATGCGGCTGCGCAAGGCGGGCAAGAGCAAGAAGGGCGGCAGCCTGGTCTACGGCGCCAACTACGCCCGGGTCATGACCGGGACGTGGTGGCGGGGGTACGTGCTGCGCCGCGGCCGAACACGAGCCGGTCGAGCAGGGTGAACTTGACGGCGAACACCAGCGCGTAGCTGGCGACGTAAGCGCCGTCGACGAGCACGACCCACCAGAAGTGCGGCAGGTCCAGGGGCCCGAGCAGCGAGCCCGCGAGGGTCGTCAGGCCGATCGAAGCCAGCCCGCCGAGGCCGATGACCGCCAGGTAGGGTAGCAGCTCGCGGCGGACCCGCGGGCGCCCGGTGCGGCCCCACACCCAGCGTCGCGTGACCAGGAAGTTCAGCACCGCGCCGGCCGCCCAGGCCAGCGTGCTCGCCAGGGCCGCGGCGCCGCCGGTCGCGAGGACGGCGAGCAGCACGACCTGGCTGAGGACCGTGGCCGCGACCGAGGTCGTCGCGGCGCGGGCCAAGCGGGCCCAGCCGCGCCGGCGGCTGCGGTCCGGGGCGCCGGCCTCCGTCGTGCGGGGCTGCACGCCGTTGGTTACGGTCGTCATGCCCCCATCCTCCCCGTGGGCCGGTCGCGCCGCCGTCCGACCCCCTCATGCATAGGAGATTCACAGGTCATTGCCAGGTCTTCATCAGCACGTGATCTATAGCGTTCGTGTGGCGTAAACGAGCAGGAAAGGCGGCACAATGCGGGTGCTGGTTCTCGGCGGTGACGGATATCTGGGCTGGCCGACCGCGCTGCACTTATCGGACAAAGGTCACGAGGTGGCCGTCCTCGACAATTTCGCGCGGCGCGGCTACGACACCGAACTCGGCGTCGAAAGCCTGGTTCCGATCGAATCGCTCGCCGATCGGATCGCCACCTGGCGCGAGGTCTCCGGGCGGACGATCACCAGCTACGAAGGCGACCTCCTCGACGCGGAGTTCCTGGTCGGAGCGGTGCGTGACTTCGCGCCGGACGCCGTCGTCCACTACGCGGAGCAGCGGTCGGCGCCGTATTCCATGATCGACCGCGAACACGCGGTGTACACACAGCACAACAATGTGGTCGGCACGCTGAACCTGCTCTACGCGATCGCCGAGATCGACCCGGCGATCCACCTGGTCAAACTGGGCACGATGGGCGAATACGGCACGCCGAACATCGACATCGAAGAGGGCTGGCTGGAGCTCGAGCACAACGGGCGCACCGACCGCGTGCTGTTCCCGAAACGGCCGGGTTCCTTCTACCACCTGACGAAGGTCCACGATTCGCACAACATCGAATTCACCTGCCGCGCCTGGGGTCTGCGCGCCACGGACCTCAACCAGGGCATCGTGTACGGCCAGCAGACGCCGCAGACGGCGCTGGACCCGCGCCTGGCGACCCGCTTCGACTACGACGCGGTGTTCGGCACGGTGCTGAACCGGTTCGTCATCCAGGCGGTGCTGGGCCAGCCGCTGACGGTGTACGGCAAGGGCGCGCAGACCCGCGGCCTGATCGACATCCGCGACACGGTGGAGTGCATCCGCCTGGCCGTCGAGCACCCGGCGGCGCCGGGCGAGTTCCGCGTGTTCAACCAGATGACGGAGAGCATGTCGGTGGCCGGCATCGCCGACCTGGTGGCCGACCGGTTCCCCGGCCCGGTGCAGATCGAGCAGCTGGAGAACCCGCGCACCGAGGCGCTGGAGCACTACTACAACGTGAAGCACACCGGGCTGGTCGAGCTGGGCCTGGAGCCGCACCTGCTTTCGGACACGCTGATCGAGTCGATGTTCGACATCGTGGGGGCCAACAAGCACCGGGTGAACCCGGACAAGCTGCGCCCGACCGTCCGCTGGCGGGGCGCCCTGAAGGCATAGGCACCTTCTGCCGTGGCTGGCGGTGGGGGGTTGTGGTGGGGGTGTTATAAAACGGGACCCACAAGCCCCCGGGAGTGGTGACGGGGCGGTGGGAGGGGGGGGGCGGGCCCGCTTTTCCGCTTCGCTATTTTGGGGGGGGTGTGGGGTGGGTTGTTGGTAGTCCTTTTATGCCTCGCCCTCCCCACCCACGACGGGCTTTTCAGCCGGGCAGCTTGTCGAGGAAGCCGTGCACCTTGGCGATCTTCCCCCCGTCGAGCTCGACGACGTCGAACCCGATGGCGACCGGCTCGGCACCGGGG
Source organism: Amycolatopsis sp. NPDC004625 (assembly GCF_040609695.1). Classification (NCBI taxonomy): domain Bacteria; kingdom Bacillati; phylum Actinomycetota; class Actinomycetes; order Pseudonocardiales; family Pseudonocardiaceae; genus Amycolatopsis; species Amycolatopsis sp. NPDC004625. The sequence goes on along the minus strand of NZ_JBEXKX010000003.1, from coordinate 112,564 downwards.
GTGCCGAGGTACCACTGGAAGCGCGCGAGGTCGTGGTGCGCGTCGGGCTCGGCGGGCAGGCTGAAGGTGAGCCCGCCGAACTGCGCCTGCGCCCCGGCGACGAACTGGTCGATCCCGTCGTGCCCGGCGACGGCGCCGAGCGGGTCGGTGTAGCCGGCATCGGCGGTGAAGACCTCGGCGACGAGCGCCCGCCGCTTGTCGGCGTCGGTCTCGTTCCAGACGGCGATGTACTGCTCGACGAGGGTCCGGACGTCGGTCATGGTGAATCCTTTCGTTGGGGGACAACGGGTTCGTCGTCCCGGCGCTGAGGACCACTTTGTCGGCCGGGCGGCGGCCCGTCGATTACGCGGGAGGTAATGCCGGAGCGGCGAAATCCGGTGGCGGGCCCGGGCGAGGAGTCGGCACACTCCCGGCATGACGAACGACGCCGAGCCGCCCGCCGAAGATCCGGCACTGGTCCGGGACTTGGTCGCCGCGGCCCGTTCCGGGCAGGCGTGGGAGGCGCTGGAGGCCGTCGCGACCGCCGGCTACGCGGCCGGTGTCACGCCGGCCGAGATGCTTGCGGCGTGCGGCACCGCGCTGGACGCCCTTGCCGACGGCGCCCCGGAGGGGATCGACGATCCGGCCGATGACGCCATGCGGGACCTGATGGACCGCCTGGAGGGCTTCTGCCCGCCCGGCGCGGCGATCGAGCCATTACCCCGGAAGTAATGGCAGCCACCCCGTGATCGTCGTAGCGTCACCCGCGTGACGACCATGGTGCAGGCGCGGCCCGTCGGTGAGCTGCTGCGGGAATGGCGGGACCGGCGCCGGATCAGCCAGCTCGATCTGGCGATCTCGGCGGACATCTCCACCCGCCACCTCAGTTTCGTGGAGACCGGCCGGTCCAAGCCGAGCCGGGACATGGTGCTGCGGCTCGGTGAGCACCTCGACGTCCCGCTGCGGGACCGCAACCGGCTGCTGCTCGCCGCCGGGTACGCGCCCGCCTACACCGAGACCGCGCTGGGGAACCCCGAAATGGACGCTGTCCGCCGAGCCGTCCGGCAGCTGCTGGAGAGCCACGATCCGTACCCCGCCGCCGTCGTCGACCGGAACTGGAACCTCGTCGACGCCAATGCCGGGGTCGGGCTCTTCGTCGCCGGGGTCGCGCCCGAGCTGACCACCAACGTGCTGCGCGCGACCCTGCACCCCGACGGCATGGCCCCGCACATCCTCAACCTGGGGGAGTGGCGCGCCCACCTGCTCGGCCGGCTGCGGCGGCAGGTCGGCCAGACCGCGGACGCCGGGCTCGCCGAACTCCTCGACGAGCTGCGCGGGTATCCCTGCGACCAGCCGGTGCCCGAGGTCGAGGTGCCCGGGCCGGGGGACATCTTCGTGCCGTTGAAGTTCCGCCACGAGGGCACCGACCTGGCGTTCTTCAGCACGGTCGCGACGTTCGGCACCCCGCTGGACGTCACCGTGGCCGAGCTGGTCATCGAGTCGTTCTTCCCGGCCGACCCGGCGACGGCGGCGTACCTGCGCGAGCGGGCCGTCGCGGTGGGATGATGGGGGTCCGCGCAGCATCCGAAGTGAGGATCACCGGTTGATGGCCGTCCCGCCTTCGCTCGCCCTGTCCGACGGAGTCCGCATCCCGCAGCTGCTGTTCGGCGTCGCGGGCCTGTCCGCGGCCGAAACCGGCCGGGCCGTCCGCATCGCCCTCGACACCGGGTACCGCGGCCTCGACACCACGCCCGGCACCGAGGCGGCGGTCGGCGCGGTGCTCGAGGCGGCGGACGTGCCGCGCGAGGAGCTGTTCGTCAGCGTGCACGTGCCCGCGCAGGGCTACGACACCGCCCGCCGGGCCGCCGACCAGGCGCTGGCGGCGCTGCAGCTCGAGCGCGTCGACCTGTGCCTGCTGGACGGCACGAAGGGCGCGTTCACCGACACCTGGCGCGCGCTGAGCCGGCTGCGCGCCGACGGCCGGGCCCGCGTGGTCGGCGTGGCCGGGTTCGGCGTCGCCGAGCTGCGCCGGCTGATCGACGCGACCGGCTCGGTCCCGGCGGTGAACCAGGTCGAGCTGCACCCGTGGCTGCAGCAGCTCCCGCTGCGCGAGTTCCACGCCGAGCGCGGCATCGTGACGGCGGCGGCCAGCCCGGCGGCGAACACGGCGCTGCTGTCCGACGAGACGGTGACGGCCCTCGCGGCGAAGTACGGCAAGACCCCGGCGCAGATCGTGCTCCGCTGGCACCTGCAGAACGACACGATCGCCGTGGCGGCCTCGGCCACGACGACCCGGATCCGCGAAAACTTCGGCATCTTCGACTTCGAGCTGGCCGACGACGACATCGCCGTGGTGGCCGAGCTCGACAACGGGACGCGCGTCTAGGCGGACTTGATCCCGGCGGCGGCGAAGTCGGCCTGCTGCGCGGGCTGCTCCAGGTACTCGCGGAACGTCTGCGCGGCGCGCAGCGCGGTGTCGTCGATGCCCGGGCCGGCGAGCCCGATGAACGGGTAGTCCGCCGAGCGCGCGTTCGCCACCGACTGGGCGGGCGAGCCGATCATCTCCGGCTTCTTGGTGGTCAGCTCGCTCACCCAGTACGACGACTCGGGCAGCCAGGCGGCCGGCAGCCCGCCGATGGAGTCGAGGCTGGCCCGGCCGACCAGCGCGTCGAGCACCTGCGCGGAGGGCTTGGGTTCGATCGCGATGCGCACGCACTTGCCGTGCACGACGGTGGCGGCCTGGTTCCACCGATCGGCGGCCGCGGTGAGCGGCTTCTGCACACTGGGCGTGACGACGATCCGCATCTGCGCGGTACCGCCGTCACAGCTGGCGGCCTGCGCCTCGGCGCGGCTGTTGAGCTCGTTGTCGGCCCAGTTCCAGCCGACGATGCCGAGCCCGATCAGGACGGCGAGCACCAGGCAGGCGATCGGCCAGGTGGCGATCCGCCGCCGCGGCGCTTTCTTGCCGACGATCCGGTGCGAGCCGGTGACGTCGCCCTTGCCGAGGACGCGGTGCGAGCCGGTGCCCTCGCTGCGGGCGGCGCGCTGCGGCCCGGTGCTGTCGGTGCGGCCGGCGCGCTGCGGGCCGGTGGAGTCGGTGCGCTCGGCGGTCTTGAGGGCGACGGTGTCGCCGGCGCCGGGAGCGTCATCCTGCCGGGTGATGACCTCGGTCCGTTCGGCGGCGGATTCGGGCTGCCGGGCGGCGGCCCGCTTGCCGCGCCGCCCGGGGCGTTCGGGACGCTCGGGCGCTTCGGTGCCGACGGCGGGGTAGGCGGTGGTGACCTCGGTGCTGGACACCGCGGGGGCGCTTTGCCGACCCCGGCGGCCGGACCGGGCGGCGGTGTTTCCACCACTAGGCGCCTCGGTGACGGCGGGGTAGGCGCCGGAGGCTTCACCTCGGCGGCCGGAACGGGTGGCGGTGTCGGCGCTCGCGGTGGCGTAGGCACCAGTGGTGTCCCCGCGGCGACCGGTGGCGGCGGGGTGCGAGCCGGAAGCCTCACCTCGACGGCCACCACCCGGCACCTCGGCAACGGGATAAGCCCCCGAAGCCTCACCCCGGCGAGAGCCGCGAGGTGCGGCGGGCTCGACCGGAGACGGACCGGCACCCTCGACACGCCGAGGAGCCCGCGTCACCGGCGGCTGAGCCGCAACCGGATGGCCGCCCGAAGGCCGGCCGCGGTCCGGCACCGGATAAGCCCCGGATGCCTCCCCTCGACGGCCGGCCGGCTGCGGGCCGCTGGGCTCGGGCGGCGGGAACCCCGGTGCCTCGGCGCCCTCCGTGAAGAAAGCCGAACCGGATGACTCGCGGGAGTTGCCGGCCGCGCGGCCCGCGATCCCGAAGGCGTCGGAGATGGAGCTGCGCCCCGGGGTGCGGAAGGCGCCGGAGGCCTCGCTGCGGCCCTCACGCGGCGTGCTTTCCTGAGGGTGCGGCACCGGCTCCTCGTCCCGGTAGTGTCGCCCCATCCGTCATCCTTTCGGGGTGAGCGCATGCCAAGCACGCGCTGCTATGCAATCAAACCGTTATCACCCTAACAGGTGAGTATCGGTGAGAGAATAATCTGACTCACAGTGGGCCGCGCTCAGGGTGCTGCGCTGACCAGGCGATGGCAATGCGCAATCAGGCGATGACGCAGCGGCGCCGCCCGGCGGGCGAACTCCCCTTGGGCACGGGCGTATTCGGCCCTTCCCGCGGCCGTTTCGATCCGCACCGGCGGGTAGCCGAGGCCGGCCAGGTCGTACGGGCTCGCCCGCATGTCCAGCGTCCGGATCTCGACCGCCAGCTCGAAGCAGTCCGCCACCAGTTCGGCCGGCACGTACGGGTGGAGCTTGTACGTCCATTTGAACAGATCCATGTTCGCGTGCAGGCACCCCGGCTGCTCGAATGCGATCTGCGTCTCGCGGGCCGGCGTCAGCTCGTTCAACGGCCGCGCGGAGTCGGTGAAGAAGCGGAACGCGTCGAAGTGCCCGCAGCGGATGTCCAGCGCCTCGACGACCGCGTCGGTGCCGGCCGAGCCCAGCCGCAGCGGCACCTGGTTGTGCCGGACCGAATCCGGCGGCTCGCGGTAGACCATCGCCCACTCGTGCAGCCCGAAGCAGCTCAGCCGGGGCGTGCGCGACGCCGTCGCGGTCAGCAGGCCGAGGACGAACTCGGCCGTCCGCACCTTGCCCGCGCCGAACCCGGCGGGGTCCAGAACCACGCCGTCCGGCGTCTCGACGTACCCCTTGCGGTCCAGGAAACGCCGCGCCTCGGGCCCGGCGAGGGCGACGCCGGGCCCGGGCTGCCACCGTTCGAGGTGCGACGGCCGGTACGAGTAGTAGGTGAACAGGAAGTCCAGCACCGGGTGCTTCTCGCCGCGCGAGCGCCGCTCCTGGTGCGGGCCGGTCCACCGGTGCATCCGTGAGACGTGCGCCGCCTCCCGGGCCAGCCATTCCGGCTCGGCCAGCACCTCGACGCCCGTCATGCGCCCACGTGGGTGCCGTCGCGCACCGTGCCCACGTATTCCTCCACCAGGTCCTCGAGCGCGACGACGCCGACCGCGTTGCCGCTCGCGTCGAGCGCCCGCGCGAGGTGGCTGCGCTCCTTGCGCATCGCCGAAAGGGCGACGTCGAGCCGTGCGTCGGCGCGCAGCTCGGTGAGCGCACGCGTCTTCGACGCCGGCACCGTCGTCGCCGGGTCCTGCCCGGCCAGGTCGAGGATGTCCTTGACGTGGATGTAGCCGGTCAGGCGCCCGTCGTCGGTGCACACCGGGAACCGCGAGAACCCGGTGGACGACACGGCCCGCTCGACCTCGCCGACCGTCGGCCCGCAGGGGAGCGTGGTCAGCTCGGCGGTGGGCACCAGCACGTCCGCGACCGTCTTCTGCACCGACGACAGCGTCTGGGCGAGCCGCTGGTGCTCGGACTGGTCGAGCAGGCCCTCGCGCCGCGATTCGCTCAGCAACTCGGCCAGCTCGTCGGAGGTGTAGGCCGTCTCGAGCTCGTCCTTCGGCTCGATGCGGACCGCGCGCAGCAGCGAGTTCGCCACGAAGTTCAGCAGCCAGATGAACGGGTTGGCCACCTTCACCCAGGCGACGTGCGCCGGCACCAGCCACAGGGCCAGCCGCTCGGGCTCGGCGATGGCGAGGTTCTTCGGCACCATCTCGCCGATCAGCACGTGCGCCACGGTGATGAACGCCAGCGCGATGGCGAACGAGATCGGGTGCAGCAGCGCTTCGGGCAGGCCCACCGCGTCGAACGCGGCCGACAGCCGGTGCGCGACGGCGGGCTCGCCGAGGCGGCCGAGCAGCAGCGAGCAGATGGTGATGCCCAGCTGCGCGCCGGCGAGCATCAGCGACACGTGCCTGCTCGCGTTGATGACGATCTTCGCGCGGGTCTTGCCCTGCTCCAGCAGCGCTTCGAGCCTGTCCCGCCGCGAGGAGATCAACGTGAACTCCGCGCCGACGAAGAAGGCGTTGGCCAGCAGCAGGACGACGACGAGGGCGATGTTCAGCCAGTCGCTCACGAGGCCACCTCCGCTTCCGGCGCGGTGCGGACCGGGGCGACCTCGACCTCGGCGATCCGGCGCTTGTCCATCGTGGTCACGGTGAGCAGCCAGCCGTCGACCTCGGTCGCGTCACCCTCGGCGGGGATCTTGCCCAGCCGTTCGAGGATCAGCCCGGCGATGGTTTCGTAGTCGCCGTCGGGCATCCGGAACCCGGTGACACCGGTGACCTCGTCGGCGCGCAGCTGCCCGGACACCAGCCAGCTGTCCGCGCCGACCTGCTGGGACGCCGGGGCCTCACGCTCGTCGTGCTCGTCGCGGACGTCGCCGATGATCTCCTCGACGACGTCCTCCAGGGTCACCAGCCCGGCCGTGCCGCCGTACTCGTCGACGACGATGGCCAGCTGGAAACGCGAGTCGCGCAGGCGCAGCAGCAGGTCGTCGCCGGGCAGGGACTCGGGCACGGTCGGCACCGGCCGCATGACCGAGCCGATCGGCACGGCCGCGCGGTCGGCGGCGGGCACGGCGAAGGCTTGCTTGACGTGCACGGCGCCGCGGACGTCGTCGAGGTCCTCGGCGTGCACCGGGAAGCGCGAGAACCCGGTGCGGCGGGAGATCTCGATGAGGTCCTCGACGGTGTCGTCGACGGCCAGCGATTCGAGCTGCACGCGCGGGGTCATGAGCTCTTCGGCGGTGCGCTCGCCGAACCGCAGCGAGCGGTCGAGCAGCTCGGCGGTGGACGTGTCGAGCGTGCCGCTTTCGGCGCTGGACCGCACGATCGAGCCCAGCTCCTGCGGCGAGCGCGCGGACCGCAGCTCTTCCTGCGGTTCGACGCCGAACTTGCGCACGAGGAAGTTCGCGCTGTTGTTCATCAGGGTGATGAGCCAGCGGAACAGCGCGGAGAACCGCGAGTGGTAGCCGGCGACCGCGCGCGCGGTCGGCAGCGGACGGGCGATCGCGAGGTTCTTCGGCACCATCTCGCCGAGGATCATCGACAGCGACGTGGCGATGACCAGCGCGAGCACGATCGCCGCGCCCCCGGCGAACCCGGCCGGCAGCCCGACCGCGGTGAGCAGCGGCCGGACGAGCTCGCCGATCAGCGGCTCGGCCAGGTAACCGGTGATCAGCGTGGTGAGCGTGATCGCGACCTGGGCGCCGGAGAGCTGGAAGGACAGCGTCCGGTGCGCCTTCTGCACGGTCAGCGCGCGGCGGTCGCCGACCTGGCGGACGTTGGCCTCGACGGTGCTGCGTTCCAGCGCGGTGAGCGAGAACTCGGCGGCCACGGCGAGGCCGGTGCCGACGGTCAGCAGCACGAAGAGGAGGACGCCGAGCACGGCGAAGAGGATCTGGGTCATTCCGCACCCGCCTCGGTGGCGGGGGACGAACCTATCGGACAGCCGGGTCGGTCACCCGGCCCGGTACTGTCACCGGGTGACTGCGCTGCGCGCACGAAACGGTCACTCCTAGCAAGAAATCGGCGTGTACTGCGGATATGGGGACAATCTTAACGTGTCTTTCGCGTCCGGCGCTGGCGCGCGGGGTGTGTCGGAGCGCTCATCCGGCGCCGGGCCGGTGCCGGCGCACCGTTTCTTCGACGAGATCGAGCACCGGACCCAGCCCGGCGGCGGGCAGTCCCATGGCCAGATGGGAGACGAGTCCTTCGAGGACGAGCTCGAGGAAGGCGGTGAGGACGTCGACGTCGACGTCGTCCCGCAGGTTCCCGGCCTCCCGCTGCCGCAGCAGGCGCAGCCGGGTGGCGGTGGTCAGCTGTTCGGAGCGCTCGGCCCACCGGGCCCGGAACTCCGGGTCGGTGCGCAGCCGCCGGCTGACCTCCAGCCGCGTCCCCAGCCAGTCGGCGGGGTGGTCCCCGCCGGCGAGCAGGTCGCGCATGACCTGGACGAGCCCCTGTTCGGCGACGACGTCGGCCATCCGCAGGGCATCGTCCTCGGCGAGGGCGAGGAAGAGCGACTCCTTGTCGCGGAAGTGGTGGAAGATGGCCCCCCGCGAGAGACCGGTGGCTTCCTCCAGGCGCCGGACTGTGGCACCTTCATAGCCGTAGCGCGCGAAGCAGACGCGCGAGCCGTCGAGGATCTGGCGCCGGCGTGCGTCGAGGTGATCCTGGCTTACGCGTGGCATCCTGAAATCCTGGCACCGAGGACCGGCTTCTCGCAATCCGTACGTACGTACTGTGACCCGGAGTGTGCGGGAACCGGGTCCCTGTCCCCACCGTCCGAACGTTGCGGCGTTTCGCTGACACGAAGTGAGACGGTTGGCTAAGGTTTGCCCCATCACGGTGGGTGAGCTGAGGGGAAGGTGCGGCGTGATCATCGGTGAGGCGGGTCAGGCGGTCCAGGCGGTCTGGGGTGGCGACATCCTGGGCGAGGGCGGCCGCGTCTACGGCGGCGGTGGCGGCGGGGGCGGCCGGTTCGAAATGGACCCCGAGGAGCTCGCTTCGGTGATCGGCCAGTGGGAAGCGGAACTGGACAAGATCGCCGACGACCGGGACAAGATCAACTACATCATCGGCCTGATCACGTCGCCCGGGAAGGACCAGGTCAGCAGCGGATACGTCTCGACGACCATGGACTCCCTCGCGGCGCTGCAGACGCAGAACGACTCGATGCTCAAGTACGTGCAGGGCTACGTCAAGAAGCTGAAGGAAGCGCAGACGAAGACCGTCGCCACCGATCACGGGCTGGCCGACCCGTTCCGGACGGTGTGACCGTGCGTCTGCCCGTTCGTGTCGCGGCCGGAGTCACGGCCGGAGTCCTGCTGCTCGCGGGATGTTCTCCCGAACGCACCGGAACCGCTTCACCTGCCCCGAGCAGCCCGGCGTCCTCCGCTCCCTCGGCCGGCTCCGGCGCGCCGAAGGTGGCGGCTCCGCTCGACGTGTCGAAGTACACGGCGAAGCCGTGCGATGTCGTACCCGGTTCGGTGCTGTCCTCCCTGCGCTTCACCGATCCCGGTACTCCGCAGCTGCAGGACAACGGGTTCGGGGCGGCCGGGCCGGGATGCAGCTGGAAGATCTCCGGCGAAGGCGTCGGCATGCAGGTCATCATCGGCACCGGCAACCGCGACCGTGGAACGGGTGGCCTGGCCGGGCTGTACGCGGCGCACGAGAGCGGTCAGTTCCCGTTCCTGGAGCCGGCGGCCGACGTGGACGGCTACCCGGCGGCCTACGTCGACAAGCGCGACCGGCGCCCGAACGGCAACTGCAGCCTCTACTTCGGTGCCGCCGACGACCTGGCGATAGGCGTGTTCGCCGGTGGCTACGAAGGGCAGCAGGACTCCTGTCCGGCGGCCCAGCAGGTGGCGGCCGCCATCATCACCACACTCAAGGGGGCGTGACGAGTGGATGGCAAGCAGATCTACGACAACTTCAGGCAGGGCGACACCTCCGGGCTCCGTGAAGCCGCGGGGAAGGTGACCGAGCTGTCGTCGGCCTACATGTCCCGCGCCCAGGGCATCAAGTCGCTGCAGGACCGGATGAAGGAGACCTGGACGGGGAACGCGGCCGACGCCGCCAACGCCGGTGCCGGGCCGCTCGAGCAGGCCTTCGCCGAGACAGCGGCCCCGCTGGACATGACCCAGGTTTCCGTCGGCACCCAGGCCGACATCTTCGACCACTCGAGCAACGCCGTCGTCGAGGTGCCGCCCAAGCCCGAGAAACCCAATCCCTGGACCACCGGCCTGAAGGCCGCCATCCCGATCGCCGGGCCGTTCATGGCCAAGGACGACATCGACAACTACCAGGAGGGAATGGCCAAGTACAACGCGGCGAACGAGACCAACGTCCGCGTGATGGACCAGTACAGCAACGTCACCAGCGGCACGCGGGCCTCTCTTCCGACCGACTACGGCGTGCTCGAGTCCGACGGCGCCACTATCGCCGTGAACACCCCGGACGGTCCCGGCCGGATCGGCGAACCCACCGACCGCGGCAAGTGGCTGCCCGGCAATCCCGGTGGCGGCGACGACCACACCTCGACCACCGGCTTCGACCCCGGGCGGACCGGCGGCGGGGACAAGCCCGGCGGGACCGGAGGCACCGGCGGCACGGGCGGGACCGGGGGCACAGGAGGCGGCACCGGAGGAACGGGCGGCACCGGAGGCACCGGCGGAGGCGACGACACCCACACCACCGGCTCCGGCCGCCCGACCGTCCCCACCATCCCGACCCGGCCGGGCCAGGCCACCGACCAGCCCGGTAAGACGCCGCCGGGCACCGGGGGGATCGACTTCTACCCCAGCACCACCGGCGGTGGGCAGAACTACGGCCAGAACGCCTTCAACCCCAACGACCCGAACGCCACCACCGGCGGTCGCGGCCCCACCAGCGGCAACGCCGGCGGCCGGCTGCTGGACCCCACCGGCCGAGGCGGGACCGGCACCGGCGCAGGCACGGGCGCGGGAACCGGCGGTGGCAGCGGGGCCGGCGAGCGCGGGCTCGGCGGCGGCCGCGGCTCCGGCATGGGCAGCCTCGGGAACGCCGCCGCCGCGGAGGCGGCCGCCGCGCGGTCGGCCGCGGCCGGGCGCGGTGGCCCGATGGGCCCCATGGGCGCCGGCGGGCGTCGCGGCGAAGGCGACGAAGACGAGGAACACCAGCGGCCGGACTTCCTGATCGAGGCGGATCCGGATGCGATCTTCGGCACCGACCAGCGGACCAGTCCGCCGGTCATCGGGGAATAGGGCGAACGGGCAGGTGGACGTGGCAACAGGCCGGGTGGACGTTCCGGTCGAGGCGCTGGCCGCGCTGGCCGACCGCGAACAGGTCGGCCAGCTGCACCCCACCCTGCGTCCGGAGCCCCGGTGGCTTTCGGACGCCGAGCGGGAGGAAGCCGACAAGCGGGTCGACGCCGCGCTCGCCGAGGCCGGGCTGGTCGACGTCCGCGGGCGGGTCACCGTCGACTTCCTCGACTGGCTTCCGCTGCTGGTCAGCCCGGCGCGCGAGTACTACGGCTGGGTCGGCGCGGACGGCCGGACCTACGGTGTGCTCGCCGCCGCGAAGGGGCTGCAGGCCGTCCTGGCCGTCTCCGACGGGACCCACGTCGGGGTGCGGGAAATCGACCGGAACCGGCTCGCCGAGTCGCTCGTCGAGCAGCTGCCGCCGGTCGGGCCCGGCGGGGGACACCCGCGGACCGTCCGGGTGGCCGACCTGACCGAGGCCGCCCGCCGCGGGCAGTCGGCCTACCCGCTGGACCCGGCCATCGCCGACGTCGTCAGCCTCGTGCAGCGGCCGGTCTCGGGCAGCGGGGAGCTCTACGCCGGCCGCCGTGACGACGTCGGCCGGCACACCTGCCTGCCGCAGCCCCTCCACTACGCCGACACCGACTGGGGCCGCTACCTGAGCTACACGTCCGGCTCGGGGGACGACGCCGTCATCCACATCGGCCCGGCCGGCCCACGGGAACTCGCCGAAACGCTGGCCGAACTGGCCGGCACCCTCGGCTGACGCGCGAACACCCGGTAATCTGACAGCGCTGTTGCATTCCGGGTGGAAGGACGCGCCGATGCTGTACCCCGAGATCGAACCGTACGCACACGGCAGGCTCGACGTCGGCGACGGGCACGAGATCTACTGGGAGACCTGCGGGAACCCCGACGGCAAGCCCGCGCTCGTCGTGCACGGCGGCCCCGGTTCCGGCTGCTCGGCGAACGTCCGCCGGTTCTTCGACCCGGCGCGCTACCGGATCGTCCTGACCGACCAGCGCGGCTGCGGCCGCAGCACCCCGCACGCCGGCGCCCCGGTCGCCGACCTCTCCGCCAACACCACCGACCACCTGGTCGCGGACTTCGAACGGCTCCGCACCCACCTCGGTATCGAACAGTGGCTGCTGTTCGGCGGTTCCTGGGGCTCGGTGCTCAGCCTGACCTACGCCCTGCGCCACACCGGCCGCGTCAGCGAACTGGTCCTGATGGGCCTCGCAACCGACCGCTTCGTCGAGATCGAAATGCTGATCCGCGGCCTCGGCGCGTACTTCCCCGAAGGCTTCGCGAAGTTCCGCCAAGGCGTACCGGAGGCCGAACGCGACGGCGACCTGTCCGCGGCCTACCACCGCCTCCTGATGGACCCGGATCCCGCGGTCCACCGGAAGGCGGCCGACGGCTGGTGCGCGTGGGAGGACGCGATGCTCCCCGGCGTGCCGCCGTCCGACGTCTTCGCGGACCCGGCCTACCGGCTCTGCTTCGCCCGGCTCGTCACGCACTACTTCAGCAACCGCGCGTTCCTCCCGGACGGCGAAATCCTGAGCCGGGCCGGCGAGCTCGCCGGCATCCCGGCCGTGCTGGCACAGGGCGTGCTCGACACGAACAACCTCGTCGGCACGCCCTGGCTGCTGCACCACGCCTGGCCGGGCAGCGAACTGGTGATGCTGGACGACGTCGGGCACACGGTGTCGGCCGCGTCGATGCAGGACGTCCTGATCGGCGCGACCGACCGCTTCGCGCTCAGGGGATGAGCAGCGCCGGCTCGCCCTCCGGGGCGAGCGCGGCCTCGGCGCGCCGGGCCCGGGTGGTCTCGGCCAGCCGCAGCCCGGTGACGCGCAGGGGGAGCCGGTCCATGTTCCACTCGGCCAGCAGGAGGGCCACCTTCGCCTGCATTTCGGTGCGCAGCCGCAGGAACGAGTCGGCCGGGTCCGCGCCGACCTCGCCCAGCAGCAGCCACCACGCCCAGGCCGCGGCGCCCGCGTTGGCGACGAAGTCGGGCACGACCGCGACCCCGCGGGCCGACAGCGCCGCCTCCGCTTCCGGCGTCGTCGCCGCGTTCGCCGCCTCGACGACGACCTTCGCCTTGACCGCGCTCTCGTTCTCCGGCCGCAGCGCGTAGGAGATCGCCGCCGGCACGAAGATGTCCGCGTCGATCCCGACGATCGTCTCGCGCGGCAAGGACCTGACCCCGGCGGGCAGCCGGGACCGGTCGACCTCGCCGAAGCGGTCCCGCAGGTCCAGCAGCGCCGGGACGTCGAGTCCGGCGGGGTCGAACAGCGTGCCCGCGGCGTCGGCCACCGCGACCACCTTCATCCCCGCTTCGTGCAGGTACCAGGCCGCGCCGCCGCCCATGGTGCCGATGCCCTGGATCGCCACGGTCGTGCCGCGCACGTCCCAGTCCCACGCCGCCGCGACGCCCAGGCACGCCTGCGCCACGCCGTAGCCGCCGACGACGTCGCCGAGCAGCAGCCCGCCGGGCACCGGGGCGTTCAGCCCGGCCTGCACGCGGCGCAGGGTGCGCGCCGGGTCGGCCGAACGGCGGATCGCCGCGTGGTACGACTGCTCCAGCCCGAGCTCGGCGAACACCGAGTCGATCAGGTGCTGGGGCACGCCGAGGTCCTCGGCGGTCACCCAGTGCGCGTCCAGCCACGGCCGCAGGAACGCGCAGAAGCGCTTGAGCACGTCGAACGCGCGCGGGTCCTTGGGGTCGAAGTCGATGCCGCCCTTGGCCCCGCCGACCGGCAGGTTGAACGTCGCGGTCTTGTTCGCCATGCCCCGGGCGAGGTCCTCGACCTCGGTCATCGTGCAGCCGGCCCGCATCCGGGTGCCGCCGGTGGCGACGCCGGAGACCAGGCTGTGCACGACCAGGTAGCCGGGCGCGCCGGTAACGGGATCGGTCCACGTGAGCCGCATCAGGGGCTGGGCGGGGGTCATCGGGCCACTCACCTCCAGGGAAGTCCGGGGGCGGTCCTCGTGACCGCCATCACGAGCGTGCGCCCGGGAGGGCCCGCCCGTCCATTTAACGCTGCTGCACGATCTCGTTTAAGTTTTATGTATGGAGCTTTCGTTGCACCGCTTGCGGATGCTGCGCGAGCTGCACCGCCGGGGCACCGTCACGGCGGCGGCCGCGGCACTGCACTACACCGCTTCGGCGGTGTCGCAGCAGCTCGCGCAGCTCGAACGGGACGTGGGTGCGAAGCTGTTCGAACGGCTCGGCCGGCGCGTCCAGCTGACCGAGCTGGGCACCCTGCTCACCGAGCACGCCGAGGAGATCCTCGGTTCGGTGGAACGCGCGACGCTCGCCCTGGAGGAGGCCCAGGAGTCGCGCACGGTCCGGCTGACCGCCGGGGTGTGGGCGTCGGTGGCCTCCGGCCTGCTGCCCACCGCCCTGACCGCGCTGGCCGGCGCGCACCCCGGCATCGAGGTCCGCACCCGCGAACTGGCGCCGGAGGACACCGCCGAGGCGGTCCGCGACGGCAGCCTCGACCTGTCGTTTGTCATCGACTACTCCGATGCGCCGACGCCCTGGGACGCCGGGCTCGAGCGGGCCGTCGTGGCCGTCGAACGGCTGCACGCGGCCGTACCTCGGGGTGCCGTGCCGTCGGGGTCGGCGTCCCTGGACGACCTCGCCGAGCACCCGTGGATCCTGGCCGGCGCCAAGTCCCACTTCGGCCGGGCGATGCGCACGGCCTGCCAGCGCCACGGCTTCACCCCGAAGATCAACCACGAGGTCGAAGAGCAGTCGACGGCGATGGCGATGGTGGGCGCCGGGCTGGGCATCACCCTCGTCTCCGACCTCGGCCTCCGGCAGCTGCGGCCGCCGGGGATCGACGTCGTCACCCTGACCACGCCGCTGCTGCGGACGGTGTCGATCGCCTACCGGCGGACCGCGTTCCGGCGGCCCGCGCTGCACCTCGTCATCGACGCCGTGCGAGCTTCCGCGGCCGAGCTCGGATTGGGTACCGAAGCCGCTTTGCCCTGATCAGGGACTTCTTACAGGGTGGTGAACCCCTCCTACAGCGCAAGATCCGCCCTGATTTTGTCGTACCCCGCGTGTAGCGTCCGAAGGCGAGAAGTTCCACCCCACAGGAACAGGAACGGACATGACAGAGATGTCCACGGTGCACGATTTTCCCGAAAAGTCGGGTAGTGCGTCGAACCGCACCGCGCGGGTCCTGGCGGACCGCGCGGCCGGCGAGGCGTACGTCGCATCGGTGTGTTTCAAGCACGGGCCACCCCGCCTGACCGGCGTGGAGCTGGAGTTCACCGTGCACCATGCCGGCGACCCGGCCAGACCCCTCGATCCCGACGTCCTCGCCGCGGCGCTGGGTCCGCACACCCCGCGGACACTCCGCCCCGGCAGCCCCGCCACCCCGCTCCCGGCCGGCTCACCCGTGAGCCTCGAACCCGGGTGCCAGGTCGAGATTTCCGCTCTTCCCCAGGCCTCCCTGCGTGAGCTCGACGCAGTCGTGACGGCCGACCTCCACCACCTGCGCGACCGCCTCGCCCGCCACGGCCTGGAACTGGGCGAAACGGGCATCGACGCCCATCGTGCGCCGCGCCGGATCCTGCACACCCCGCGGTACGCGGCCATGGAACGCCGGTTCGCGCCGATCGGTCCCGGCGGTCTCACGATGATGTGCAGCACCGCGGGCCTGCAGGTGTGCATCGACGCGGGGGAGCCCGAGCACTACGCCGCGCGGTGGGCCGCCGCGCACGCGATGGGCCCGCCGCTGCTCGCCCTCTTCGCCAATTCCCGCGTCCACGCCGGACGGGACACGGGACACGCCTCGGCCCGCTGGCTGGCGGTGCACGACACGGAAGCGGTGCGGACCCGCACGGCCGCCGTGGCGGGCGACCCGGCCGCGGAGTGGGCCGGGCGCCTGATGGACGTCCCCCTGATGGTGCTGCCCCGCGGCGACCGGCCGTGGGACGCCCCGGAGGGGCTGACGTTCGCCGACTGGATCGACGGCCGGGGCGCGGCCGCGCTGCTGCCGAAGCCGACCGAGGCGGACCTCGACTACCACCTGACCACGATGTTCACCCCGGTCCGGCCGCAGGGGTACCTGGAGATCCGGTACCTCGACGCGCAACCGCCGGACGCGTGGCTGGCCCCGGTGGCGCTGGTGTCGGCGCTGCTGGCCCGGCCGTCCACAGTGGACAAGGTGCGCGCGGTCTGCGCCCCGGTCGCGGACCGGTGGACCACCGCGGCGCGCCGCGGCTTGGCCGACCCGGAGCTGGCGGCCGCGGCCGCGGCCCTGGCCGACCTCGGGTGCGCCGAGCTGGGCGTGACCGGGCTGGCGGCGGAGTCGATCACCGGGATCAGCGAGAGCGTGCAGGGGCGCGCGTACGGATCGAGGAGCGAAGCATGAGCACGGAAGCACTGCACGACCTGAGCGCGCAGGACCTGCGCGCGCGGGCGGCGGAGGCGCTGACCCGGGCCCGGGCGCGCAGCGTCGCGCTGACCGACGCGGTCGACGACGAGGACCTCGTCCGCCAGCACTCGAAACTGATGTCGCCGCTGGTCTGGGACCTGGCGCACATCGGCGTGCAGGAAGAGTTGTGGCTGGTCCGCGACGTCGGCGGCCGGGAGCCGCTGCGGCCGGACATCGACGACATCTACGACGCCTTCCAGCACGCCCGCGCCGACCGGCCGGAGCTGCCGCTGCTCGGGCCGGCCGAGGCCCGCGCGTACGTCAAGCAGGTCCGCGAGAAGGCGTTCGACGTGCTGGAACACGCGCCGATGGAAGGGCGGCGGCTGACCGAGCAGGCGTTCGCCTTCGGCATGATCACCCAGCACGAGCAGCAGCACGACGAGACGATGCTGGCCACCCACCAGCTGCGCAAGGGCGACCCGGTGCTGCACGCGCCGGAGCCACCGCCCGCGCGGTCCGGGGCGCTGCCGCGTGAGGTCCTGGTGCCGGGGGGTGCCTTCACGATGGGCACGTCGGCCGAGCCGTGGGCCCTGGACAACGAGCGCCCGGCGCACGAGCTCGCCGTCGAGGCGTTCTGGCTGGACACCGTGCCGGTGACGTGCGGCGCCTACGTCGAGTTCCTGGACGGCGGCGGCTACGACGACCGGCAGTGGTGGAGCCCGGCGGGGTGGGCGTACCGGCAGGACCACGGCATCACCGCGCCGCGGTTCTGGAAGCGGGAGCAGGACGGCTGGTGGCGGACCCGCTTCGGTGCCTACGAGCGCATTCCCGCCGACGAGCCGGTCGTGCACGTCTCCTACCACGAGGCCGAGGCGTACGCGGCCTGGGCCGGGCGGCGGTTGCCGACCGAGGCGGAGTGGGAGAAGGCGGCCCGGTTCGACCCGGCGACCGGCCGGTCGCGCCGGTTCCCCTGGGGCGACGAGGAGCCGTCGGCCGAGCACGCCAACCTCGGCCAGCGGCACCTGCGCCCGGCGCCCGCGGGCGCGTACCCGGCCGGCGCGTCGCCGACCGGGGTGCACCAGCTGATCGGCGACGTCTGGGAGTGGACTTCGACCGATTTCCACGGCTACCCGGGCTTCGCGCCCTTCCCGTACCGCGAGTACTCGGAGGTGTTCTTCGGCACCGAGTACAAGGTGTTGCGCGGCGGGTCGTTCGGCACCGACTCCGCGGCGATCCGGGGCACGTTCCGCAACTGGGACTACCCGATCCGGCGGCAGATCTTCGCCGGCTTCCGCACGGCCCGCGACGCGGCCCCCGGCGAGGTGGGGTAGGCGCATGTGCCGCCACATCGGCTACCTCGGCGAGCCGCGCCCGCCCGCCGAGGCGCTCTTCCGCGCCCCGCATTCCCTGCTGGTGCAGTCCTACGCCCCGGCGGACATGCGGGGCGGCGGCTCGGTCAACGCCGACGGGTTCGGGCTGGGCTGGTACCCCGGCCCGGGCTCGCCGCCGCTGCGCCACCGCCGTTCGACTCCACTGTGGACGGACGAGACGCTGCCGCCGCTGGCCGCGTCGGTGACCTCGGGCGCGTTCGTCGCCGCGGTCCGCAACGGCACCACCGGCCTGCCGGTGACCGAGGCGGCCGCGGCGCCGTTCACCGCCGGGCCCTGGCTGTTCAGCCACAACGGCGTCGTCCGCGGCTACCCGGACTCGCTGGCCGAACTGGCCAAGACCCTGCCGGTCACCGAACTGCTCACGCTGGAGGCACCGACGGATTCGGTGGTGCTCTGGGCCCTGCTGCGGGCCCGGCTGTCCACGGGCGAGGACCCGCTGACGGCGGTGGCGGAGCTGACGCTCGCCGTCGAAGCGGCCGCGCCCGGCTCCCGGCTCAACTTCCTGCTCACCGACGGCGAGACGCTGATCGGCACGACCTGGACGCACGCGCTGTCCGTGCTGGAGACCCCGGCCGGGGTGCTGCTGGCGTCCGAACCGCTCGACGGCGACCCGCGCTGGCGGCCTGTCCCCGACCACCACGCCGTGCGCGCCACCGCGGCCGGCGTCGACCTGCTTCCCCTGACCCAGGAGACCTCATGACCGAAGTCGATCTCGACCACCACCGCTCCGGCGACGCCGTCACCGCGGAACTGCGCGCGGACGTCGTCGCCGGGCTCACCGCGGCGCAGAAGTGGCTGCCGCCCAAGTGGTTCTACGACGCCGACGGCAGCGAACTGTTCGAGAAGATCACCCAGCTGCCGGAGTACTACCCGACCCGCAGCGAGCGCGAGGTGCTGGCCGCGCACGCCGCCGACGTCGCGGAGCTGACCGGCGCGCACACGCTCGTCGAGCTCGGCTCGGGGTCGAGCGAGAAGACGCGGCTGCTGCTCGACGCGCTCACCGCGCACGGCACCCTGGAGGCGTTCGTCCCGCTCGACGTCTCCGAGTCGGCGCTGGCCGAGGCCGCCGAGGCGATCTCGAAGGACTACCCGGGGCTGACCGTCCGGGGTGTCGTCGGCGACTTCACCCAGCACCTGGACCTGCTGCCGGACGGCCAGCCGCGGGTGGTCGCCTTCCTCGGCGGCACGATCGGCAACTTCCTGCCCGCCGAGCGTGCCGCCTTCCTGCGCTCGGTGCGGGAGGTGCTGGACGAAGGGGAGTGGCTGCTGCTCGGTACCGACCTGGTCAAGGACGCGACCATCCTGGAACGCGCCTACGACGACGCCGCCGGCGTCACGGCCGAGTTCGACAAGAACGTGCTGCGGGTGATCAACGCCCGCCTCGGCGCGAACTTCGACGTCGACGAGTTCGAGCACGTCTCGCACTGGGACGCGGCGAACGAGTGGATCGAGATGCGCCTGCGGGCCCGCCGGGACCTGACCGTCGCCATCCCCGGCGCCGACCTCACGGTGACCTTCGCCGCGGGGGAGCACATCCGGACGGAGATCTCGGCCAAGTTCCGCCCGAGCGGCGTCGAAGCCGAGCTGGCCGCGGCCGGCTTCGCGCTCGAGCACTGGTGGACCGACTCCCAGCAGCGGTTCGGGGTGAGCCTGGCAAAATCCGTGCGTGGCTAATCCTCTCCGGGCGCTGGCCCGGGCCGTCGGCACGAAGCCGTGGCTGATGCGCACGGCACGGTTCGTCGTGTGGGCGGACAAGAAACTGCACCGCGCGTTCGGCGGCCGGGTGAGCCTCGTGGCGCTCGCCGGGCTGCCGTCCCTGCGCGTGACGACGACCGGCCGCAAGAGCGGGCTGCCGCGGAGCACGAACCTGCTCTACTTCCCGCGCGGCGGCGACTTCGTGCTGACCGCGTCCAACTGGGGCCGCCCGCACGACCCGGCGTGGGCGCTCAACCTGCGCGCGAACCCGAAGTGCCAGGTGGCGCTGGCCGGGCGGCCGGTCGACGTCGTCGCGCGGGAACTGCACGGCGAGGAGTACGCCGCGATGTGGCGGGAGCTGCTCGGGTTCTGGCCGGGGTACGCGATGGAGCAGCGCGAGGCCGCCCGGCCGTTGCCGGTTTTCGTCCTCACGCGGACGGCTTGAGAAGATCCCACCATCCGTTCGGCCGGTGCCGGGATTCACCGGTTTGTGCCAGTCTCACCCGGGTAACGCGCCGTGACGTCGCGACCGCGCGAGGGAGCGCGTGACCAAGGGAGGGACGTCTTGCCGAGATCCACACAGGGCCGGGTGCGGTCGTTCGCGCTGGTGGGGGCGCTCGTGGCCGGCTTGGGGCTGGCCGGGCCGGCCGGCATCGCCGGGGCGGCCGAAGACACGGCGGTCAAGCCCGCGGTCGTCGGGGCGACCCCGGCCGTCACCTGGGGCACCTGCGCGAGCGAACTCCTCGCCGGCGTGCCCGAGGACCAGCTCAAGCTCTACAGCTGCGCGCGCTACCGCGTGCCGATCGACCACGACGACGCGTCACTGGGCACCATCGACATCGCCCTGATGAAGCGCGCGGCCCGCACGCCCGAGAAGCGCGTCGGCTCGCTGTTCCTCAACCCCGGCGGCCCCGGCGGCTCGGGCCTGACGATGCCGACCGGCGGCCAGTACTACTTCCGGCCGCAGGTGCTCGACCGCTTCGACCTGATCGGCTTCGACCCGCGCGGGGTCGGCGACAGCAACCCGCTGCGCTGCTTCACCACGCAGGAAGACGCGGACGAGGTCTTCGGCACGATGATCGGCGTGCCGCTCTCGCGCGCCGAGATCTCGGGCACCCTGGCCGGCTACCGCGACTACGGCCGGTTCTGCCGGAACAACGCGGGCGCGCTGCTCGACCACATGTCCACCAAGGACGTCGTGCGCGACCTCGACACCCTGCGGGCGGCGGTCGGGGACCGGAAGCTGACCTACGTCGGCTTCTCGTACGGGACGCTGATCGGCTCGACGTACACGTCGATGTTCCCGAAGCAGTCGCGGGCGATCGTCATCGACGGCAACGTCGACCCGGCGCTGCGCACCAGCGACGGCGTCCAGTACGACCGCGAGCGCGCGCAGGGCTTCGAGCTCTCGCTCGACGGGTTTCTGAAGCGCTGTGACCAGGCGGGCGCGAAGTGCGCGTTCAGCGACGGCAACCCGCGGGCGAAGTTCGACGAGCTCCGCGAGTACCTGCGCAAGCAGCCGATCACCCTCCCGGGTGCCGACCCGCTCGACATCAGCCGGTTCACCGGCGGGGTGTCGAGCGCCCTGTACTCGCCGGCGCGGTTCCCCGGCCTGGCCCAGGACCTCCAGACGCTCTACGCGGCGATCCACCCGGCGGGCGCCCAGGTGCAGGCGCTGCCGGGCAAGCAGCTCAAGGTGCTCACGTCCGGCAAGCAGGGCCTCGCCGACCAGAACCCGGACAGCCCGTACACCAGCGACGACTCGTACTTCGCGGTCAACTGCGCCGACAAGCCGTTCCGGATCCGGCAGGAGCAGGTGCCGGACATCGCCGCGCAGTGGGAGCGCGAGTCGCGCACCTTCGGCCGCTACCAGGCGTTCGCCGACACGGCGGCCTGCCCGGTGTGGCCGGCGAAGAAGCCGGACGCCTACCGCGGCCCGTGGCGGGCCAGGACGGACGTCCCGGTGGTCGTGGTCGGCAACTTCTACGACCCGGCGACCCAGTACCGGTTCGCCCAGCGGATGGCGGCCGAGCTGGGCAACACGCGGCTGCTGTCGGTGGACGCCTTCGGCCACTGCATCCTCGGTGACGCGCTGGGCGTGGACCAGGCCGTGGCCGACTACCTGACCGACCTCAAGGTGCCGGCGAACGGCCAGGTGTTCCAGCCGAACGTCCAGCCGTTCTGAGTGTGAGCCCGGTCCCGCGGCCCTCGCCCGGGCCGCGGGACCGGCTACGCTGGCGTGGTTGATCTTCGACGGACACGGGAAGCGAGGTGAGCGGCACATGCCAGCGGACAGTCATCGGACGGCCGGGCGCGCGCTCACCGGGGGTTTCCCGCTGGGCTGAGTCCGGCCGCCCCCTGTCCGGCAGTGCGCGCACGCCGGAAAAGAGCCGGAAATGACCATCTTCGAAATGCTGCTGCGCGTGGGAGCCGGCGTCGGCCTGGGTGCCGTCATCGGGGTCGAGCGCCAGTTCCGCGCCCGGATGGCCGGGCTGCGCACCAACGCCCTCGTCGCGGTCGGCGCGACGCTGTTCGTGCTGCTGTCCGCCCACGGCTTCGGCGGGCTGGCCTCGAGCGGCGACGCCGACCCGACCCGGGTGGCCGCCCAGATCGTCTCGGGTATCGGGTTCCTCGGCGCCGGGGTGATCCTGCGTGACGGCCTCAACGTCCGCGGCCTCAACACGGCGGCGACGCTGTGGTGCTCGGCCGCGGTCGGGGCCCTGGCCGGGGCCGGGCTGTACGTGGTCGCCGCGGCCGGGACCGCCGTCGTGGTCGGGGTGAACGTGGTGCTGCGGCCGCTGGGTCGCGTCGTCGACCGCCGCCCGGAGTCGGGCGACGAGACGCCGGCGCGCTACGAGTTCCAGGCGGTGACCCGCGACGAGGCCGAGGCCCACGTGCGGGCCCTGCTCGTGCAGGCGTTGACGCGCACGGACTTCCGGCTGCTGTCGGTGCTGAGCACAGACCGGGAGAACCGCACGGTCGAGGTGCGGGCGGAGCTGATCGGCGACCAGCGCGACGACGCCCAGATGGAGGCCGCGGTGTCGCGCCTTTCGCTGGAGCCGTCGGTGTCGAGCGTGCGGTGGGTGGCGGTGCCGGCTTAGGTGAGGAATTCGTCGAGCAGCTCGCCGAACCGGGCGGGCTGCTCGACGTTGACCTGGTGTCCGGCCCCCTCGATCGCGACCCGGCGCGCGTCCGGTGCCTCGCGGGCGATCAGGTCCGCGATCTCGTGGATGTCGGCGGTGTCGAGGGTCCCGGTGATCACCAGCGTCCGGGCCCGGAGCTCGGCGGTGCGGGTCACCGCGGTCAGCTCGTCGCCCAGGGGGAAGCCGCCGTGGCCCTTGCGCACGTTGTCGGCCAGCATGCGGCCGAAGCGGGTTCGGATGTCCGGGTCGACCTGGTCCGGGGTCCGGTGCGGGCCGTCGACGAGCAGGCGGAGCACGCACTCGAACGCGCGCGGGTGGTCGCCGGCCGCGATGGCCTCGCCGGCTTGCCTGCGCTGGTCGAGGGTGAACGGGTCGCGCTCGACCATGCCGCTCAACCCGGGTGAGGCGAGCACCAGGCCGTCGACCCGATCCGGGTGCGCCAGCGCGAAGTCGGCCGCCGTGCGGCTGCCCAGCGAGGAACCCACCAGCACCGCGCGCTCGATCCCCAGCGTGTCCAACAGCTGCCGGAGGTCGCCGAAGTGGGAGAACCCGGGCACCGCCGCGGGCGAGTCGCCGTGCCCGCGGGCGTCGTACCGGATGACCCGGTGGCTCGCGGCGAACCGGTCCAGCTGCTCGTCCCACACCTGCCGCCCGAAGCCGCCCGGGTGCAGGAACACGAGCGGCCGGCCGTGGCCGCGTTCGTCGTGGCGCAGCGATTCCCCCATGGTGGCCACGATAGCGAAAAGGAAAGCCTCCCCGCTCGGCCGAGCGGAGAGGCCTCTCCGAACCGGAAACTCTTACGCCTGCGTCATCTTCCGCAGCACGTACTGCAGGATGCCGCCGTTGCGGTAGTAGTCCGCCTCACCCGGGGTGTCGATGCGGACGTCCGCGTCGAACTCCACCTTCGTGCCGTCGGCCTTGGTGGCCGTGACGTGCACGGTGCGGGGCGTGTCGCCGTCGTTCAGCGCGGTGATGCCCGCGATGTCGAACGTCTCGGTGCCGTCCAGTCCCAGCGACGAAGCCGACTCGCCCTGCGGGAACTGCAGCGGGATGACGCCCATGCCGATCAGGTTCGAGCGGTGGATGCGCTCGAACGACTCGGTGATCACCGCGCGGACGCCCAGCAGCGACGTGCCCTTGGCCGCCCAGTCCCGCGACGAGCCCGAGCCGTACTCCTTGCCGCCCAGCACGACCAGCGGGGTGCCCTGCGCCGCGTAGTTCTGCGCCGCGTCGTAGATGAACGCCTGCGGGGCGCCCTCGACCGTGAAGTCGCGGGTGTAGCCGCCCTGCACGTCGTCCAGCAGCTGGTTGCGCAGGCGGATGTTCGCGAACGTGCCGCGGATCATCACCTCGTGGTTGCCGCGCCGCGAGCCGTAGGAGTTGAAGTCCTTCTTCTCCACGCCGTGCTCGGTCAGGTACTGCGCGGCCGGGGTGCCCGGCTTGATCGCGCCGGCGGGGGAGATGTGGTCGGTGGTGACCGAGTCGCCCAGCTTCGCCAGCACGCGCGCGCCGGTGATGTCGGTGACCGCCGACGGCTCCGGCGTCATGCCCTCGAAGTACGGGGGCTTGCGCACGTAGGTGGACTCGGCGTCCCACTCGAAGGTCTTGCCCTCCGGGGTGGGCAGCGACTTCCAGCGCTCGCCGCCGTCGAAGACGTCCGCGTAGTCCTTGGTGAACATCTCCTGCGTGATCGCGTGGTCGATGGTCTCCTGGATTTCCTTGGACGTCGGCCAGATGTCCTTCAGGAAGACGTCGTTGCCGTCGCCGTCCTGGCCGAGCGGCTGGTTCGCGAAGTCGAAGTCCATCGTGCCGGCCAGCGCGTAGGCGATGACCAGCGGCGGCGACGCGAGGTAGTTCATCTTCACGTCGGGGTTGATCCGGCCTTCGAAGTTCCGGTTGCCCGAGAGCACCGAAACCGCGGTGAGGTCGTTCTCCTGGATGGCCGCGGAGATCTCGTCCGAGAGCGGGCCGGAGTTGCCGATGCAGGTGGTGCAGCCGTAGCCGACCAGGTGGTAGCCCAGCTTCTCCAGGTACGGCCACAGGTTGGCCTTGGTGTAGTAGTCGGTGACGACCTGCGAGCCCGGCGCCATCGACGTCTTCACCCACGGCTTGACCGCGAGGCCCTTTTCGACGGCGTTGCGGGCGAGCAGCGCGGCGCCGAGCATGACCGACGGGTTCGAGGTGTTGGTGCACGAGGTGATCGAGGCGATCACCACGGCGCCGTGGTCGAGGATGAACTCGCCGCGGTCTTCGCTGGAGACCTTGACCGGCTTGCTCGGGCGGCCCGACGCGCCGTTCGCGGCGGAGCTGGTGACCGGCGCGGCGTCGTCCTCGGCGAAGGACAGCGACGGCGCGTCACTGGCCGGGAAGGACTCCTCCGAAGCCTCGTCCATCTTGGTGTGCGGCGTGGTGTCCTCGCCGTCCACGTAGTCGTGGATCGACTTGCGGAACGACGACTTCGCGTCCGACAGCTCGATGCGGTCCTGCGGGCGCTTCGGGCCGGCGATCGACGGGACGACCGTCGACAGGTCCAGCTCGAGGTACTCGGAGTAGGCCGCCTCGCGCGACGGGTCGTGCCAGAGGCCCTGCTCCTTGGCGTACGCCTCGACCAGCGCGACCTGCTCGGCCGAGCGGCCGGTCAGCTTGAGGTAGCGGACGGTCTCGTCGTCGATCGGGAAGATCGCCGCGGTGGAGCCGAACTCCGGGCTCATGTTGCCGATGGTGGCGCGGTTGGCCAGCGGCACCTCGGCGACGCTCTCGCCGTAGAACTCGACGAACTTGCCGACCACGCCGTGGCGGCGCAGCATCTCGGTGATGGTCAGCACGACGTCGGTGGCGGTGACGCCGGCCGGGATCTCGCCGGTCAGCTTGAAGCCGACGACGCGCGGGATGAGCATCGACACCGGCTGGCCCAGCATGGCCGCCTCGGCCTCGATGCCGCCGACGCCCCAGCCCAGCACACCCAGGCCGTTGACCATGGTGGTGTGCGAGTCGGTGCCGACGCAGGAGTCGGGGTAGGCCTGGCCGCCCCGGGACATCACCGTGCGGGCCAGGTGCTCGATGTTGACCTGGTGCACGATGCCGGTGCCCGGCGGGACGACCTTGAACTCGTCGAAGGCGCCCTGGCCCCAGCGCAGGAACTGGTAGCGCTCGCGGTTGCGCTCGTACTCGATCTCGACGTTGCGCTCGAAGGCGTCGGCGCGGCCGAAGACGTCGATGATCACCGAGTGGTCGATGACCAGCTCGGCCGGGGCGAGCGGGTTGACCTTGTCGGGGTCGCCGCCGAGGTCGGTGACCGCCTCGCGCATGGTGGCCAGGTCGACCACGCACGGCACGCCGGTGAAGTCCTGCATGATCACGCGGGCGGGCGTGAACTGGATCTCGATCGACGGGTCGGCGTTCGGGTCCCACGAGCCGAGCGCGCGGATGTGGTCGGCGGTGATGTTCGCGCCGTCCTCGGTGCGCAGCAGGTTCTCGAGCAGGATCTTGAGGCTGTAGGGCAGCCGCTCGGCGCCCTCGACCTTGTTCAGGCGGAACACCTCGTACGAGGCGTCGCCGACCTTCAGCGTGTCTTTGGCGCCGAAGCTGTCCTTGCTGGCAGGTGCGGTCACGTCTAACTCCAGTGGCGTGGACTTCCGCGCCGGTGCGGCGGTCGAGTCCCGGGTCAGTTCGGTCGGGTTCGGTGGTGGCGAGTCTTGCGCACCCCCACCGTAGGACCGGATTCGGGATGGCACACCTCGCGGTGCCTCAAACAGTACGCGTGTCCTGTTTAACGGACAAGCCGACACGCGGTGTGGGCTGCGCCATCTGGTGCAGGGGTCCCTCAATGAGGGGAATTGGTGCCTACGTTGTGTAAGTTTCCGCTGATGCTTGTGATAGTGGTGTGACTGCAGTGACACGCGGTGTGCGCTGGTGAGCGGAGGTGGCGGTCTTGTTAGGACGGTCCCGCGGTCCGAGGGGGCCGCACGCCCGCCGGGGACTGAGCGTGAGCACGCTCACGCTGGTGATCTTGTTCGGCGCGGGTGGCACGGGCCTCGCGGCGCCCCCGCCGCCGCCGAACCCCAGTGACTCCGAGATCCAGGCCGGCAAGGCCAACGCGAACGCGAAGGCGGGCGAGGTCGGCCGGCTGACCAACCAGCTGGCCCAGGCCGAGCAGAAGCTGTCGCAGCTGCAGGACGACGTCGAGCTCAAGCAGGAAGAGGCCAACAAGGCCCTGGTCGACCTGCAGACCGCGCAGGACGACGCAACGCAGGCGGAGAACGACGCCAAGGCCGCCCGGGGCGAGGCGGACGCGGCCTCGGCGGCCATCGAGAAGGCCCGCGCGGACCTGAAGACGTTCGCCGCCGCGAGCTTCCAGCAGGGCAGCACGGTCGGCTCGCTCTCGGCGTACCTGAGCGCGGACAGCCCGAAGGACATGCTCGCCCGCGCGCAGCTGCTCGACGCCGTCGGCGGCGACCGGCTCAACGCCCTCGACCGGCTCCAGCAGGCGCAGACCGAGAAGGCCAACAAGGACGCCGCGGCCCGCAAGGCCGCCGAGATCGCCCGGCAGAAGCAGGACGCGGCGCGCCAGGCCAAGAACAGTGCCGACGTCGCGCAGACGGCCGCCGAGCGGGCCCAGGACGGGCAAGCGGCGCAGAACACCCAGCTCGAGAAGAACAAGTCCGACGTCGAGCAGCAGCTCTACGCCGCCCAGGCCAAGGTCAGCGGGCTGCAGGGCCAGCGGCAGCGCTACGACGACTGGCTCGCGCAGAAGCAGCGTGAGGACGAGGAACGCGCCCGGCAGGCCGCCCTCGCATCGGCCGGCGGCGGCGGGCGTCCGTCGGGTGGCCCGGCGCCCTCGGGCTCGGCCGGCTCGTCGATCGAGGCGGTGATCGCCCGGGCGCTGTCGAAGCTCGGGATGCCGTACGCGTGGGGCGGCGGCAACGCGGGCGGCGCGACCCGCGGCATCCGCGACGGCGGCGTCGCCGACCGCTACGGCGACTACAACAAGATCGGCTTCGACTGCTCCGGCCTGATGATCTACGCCTTCGCCGGGGTCCGCTCGCTGCCGCACTACAGCGGCTACCAGTACTCGTCGGGCCGCCAGGTCCCGCTGTCCCAGATGCGCCGCGGCGACCTGCTGTTCTGGGGCGGCCCGGGCGGCATCCACCACGTGGCCCTCTACCTGGGCGGCGGGCAGATGGTCGAGGCCCCGCAGTCCGGCCTGCGCGTCCGGGTGGCCCCGGTCCGCTACGGCGGGATCATGCCGTACGCGACGCGGCTGGTGGGGTAGGTAGGAGCCTTCGGCTTGCCGGGCGCGGGCCCGGGATGGACACCCGTGGGAGGGTCGCGCGAGGCGGCCGGTGCGGCGGGAGGTCCTCGGCCCGGCGCCGGACTGGCCGGTCTGATCGCCCGCGGCCGGCGGCGTGTCCGGCCGACCCGAGGGCGGAGGGCTGCGGTGCGGCTCGACCTTGGGGGCGAAGCGGCTGGCGGTCCGGCTCGACCTGAGGGCGGAAGCGGCCGGCGGCGGGGCAGCTCCGTGCGGCGTGCTGGGCTTCACCTACCTCGGGCCGCTAGATTCCCCGGATGCGGTACGCGGGGATCGTGGTGGCCGGGGGCTCGGCCCGCCGGCTGTCCGGTGTGGACAAGCCCGCCCTGTCGGTGGGGGGCAAGCCGTTGCTCGCCCGCGCGGTCCACGCCCTCGAAGGCGCCGAACGGGTGATCGTGGTCGGGCCGCGGCGGCCCGGGTTCGACGTCGTGTGGACGCGGGAACCGGTGCCCGGTACCGGGCCCGTCGCCGCGCTGGCCGCCGGGTTGGTGTTCGTGCCCGACGACGTCGAGTCCGTCGTCGTGCTGGCCGCCGATCTGCCGGGGGTCCGGCGGTCCACTGTGGACCGGCTGGTGGCCGGGATCGGCGACGGCGACGGCGCCGTCCTGGTCGACGCGGTGGGGAAGCGGCAGTGGCTGCTGGGCGCGTGGCGGGCGGCGGCGCTTCGCGCGGAGCTGCCGGACGACGTGGCGAACGCGGCCCTGCGCCGCGTCCTCGGCGGGCTCCGGGTCGCCGAAATCCCGGCGGAACGGGGCGAAGCGGACGACATCGACACGCCCGAGGACCTCGAACGGCACCGCTGAACCGGGCCGGACGGAGGTGATCGCGTGCCGCTCAGGCGCGCCCGTCCGGGCAGTAGCCGGAACAGAGCAGGCTCATCCGGGTGATGCGGCCGTCGACGGCGGTGTCGGCGAACGCCTGCTGCTCGACCACGAACCAGCCGTCGCCGAGCCGGGCGGCCCGCAGCCGCGCACGCCACCGCAGGTGCAGCCGCGGGCCGAGCTCCGCCACGGCCGTCTCGACGAGCTCGAAGCCCAGGGTGTCGCCGAACCAGCGGGCGAAGGTCGCCTGGATCTCGGCCGCGCCCTCCACTTCCCGCAGGCCCGGCGGGATCAGGGCACTGAGGTGGGCGTCGCCGGCCAGCGCGGACGCCAGCCGGGCGAAGTCCTGGCCGGCCAGCCCGTCGAAGAAGGCGGTGGTGTGTGTGGTCATGCCCCTGTTCTACGGGCGGCGGCGGCCGGGCGGATCGGGCAACTACCCGACAATCCCGTGCCGCATCGCGAACAGCGCCGCCTGAGTCCGCGTCGAGACGCCCAGCTTCGCGTAGATGTGCTCCAGGTGGGTCGAGACGGTCTTGCGTGACACGGTCAGCGCGGCCGCGATCTCGGGGTTGGACAGCCCGCGCGCCAGCTGCACCAGGACCTCGGTCTCCCGGGCGGTCAGCCCGGCCGGGCCCGGCACCGAACGGCGCACCCGCCGCCCGGCCGCGGCCAGCACGGCGTCGACCGCCTGGCCGTCGAGCCGGCCGGCGCGGGTTTCCGCCGCGAGGACCTTCGCGGCGGCGGCAGCCGGCAGGGCCGCGCGGTGCGGACGGGGCTCGCCCAAGGCGTGGTAGACGTCCGCGGCCGCGAGAACCCGCGAAGTCATGGCGAGGGCGTCGCCGGAGAGGCCGTGGGGGTAGCCGGAGCCGTCGAGCCGTTCGTGGTGCTGCGCCGCGCACCGCGCCACCGAGGCCAGCGCCGGCACCCGGGCCAGCATCCGTTCGGTCAGGTACGGGTGGGTCCGCGCCCGTTCGCGCTGGGCCAGCGACCACGGCTTCGCCGCGTTCCACACCGCGCTCGGCACGCCGATCATCCCGATGTCGTGCACCCACCCGGCCCGGCGCACCACGACGACGTCGGCCGGGGCCAGGCCGAGCCGGGTCGCCGCGGCCGCCGCGAGCCCGGCGACGCCGCGGGAGTGCCCGAGCCGGTCGGGCGACTTGAGGTCGGCGAAGTCGGCGAACGCCAGCAGCGCCCGGTCGAGCTCGGCGTCCGGGAGCGGCTCGCCGAGCCGCGGGTCGAGCGCGATCACCTCGTCCCAGGCCCGGATCTCGTCCAGGCCGGCGAGGATCGGGGCGTGGTGCTCGAGGAAGCAGTCGACCAGCCGCGGGTCGAACTGCGTGCCCCGGCGTTCGCGGGCGACGGCGAGCGCGCCTTCGACCCCCGCCGTGTGGTGGAAGGCTTCGACGTTGTCGGCGAGCTGCACCAGCCGGATCGCCAGGGCGAGCTCGTCGCCGCCCGCGAGGCCGGGGATCCCGCGGCCGTCCCAGCGCTCGAACGCCTGCAGCAGCGGGCGGCGGACGTCGTCGCCGAGGCACAGCCGGTCGGCGAGTTCGCCGGCGCTCTGGCAGTGCGCCTGCATCACCCGCTGGACCGGCTTCCCGGCGGTGGCGAGGAACCGGCCCACCAGCCCGGCCCGCCGCAGCCGCGAGCTGCCGCCGCCGAGGTGGCGCGCGACGAACAGCGCCATCGTGACGCCCGCGAGGTCGCCGTCGTGGCTGTCGGCGTACAGCTGCGTCTCGTCCCCGAACAGCCCGGCCAGCTCGCTGGTGTCCGCCGCGCACCCGATCCACGTCAGCAGCGAGGTGTAGTAGGCGGCGGCCCGGATCCGGTACTCGACGCCGGCCGCTTCGGCCAGCCGCAGCGTGATCACCGTCTGGCGCAGGACGCGCTCCATCGGGCGGCCCATGCCGAGGTCGGCCACCAGCGACAGGGTGGCGACCAGTTCGGCGAGCCGGACGCGGGTCATCTCCGCATCCTCGCTCCTCCCGGCCGCGCTGTCTCGCCGGAGAGTGCTTCACAGGTGCCACACCGGTGACCGTGTTGGCTGATCGTGGGGCAGGCCCGTCCGCGTGCCGGATGAGCCGCACGACCGGGGGCGCAGTACGGTCGCACCGCGTGATCACCGTCGCGGGGGCGGCGCACGAGAATTCGAGGAGGCAGAGTGACCGAGCCCGGCTACGCCGAGGGCGGGAACGGCCAGCAGGCGACACCGGCCCGGGACGCCCAGTTGCTGGAGCGGACCGTGTTCGAGGTCAAGCGGATCATCGTCGGCCAGGACCGCCTGGTCGAGCGGATGCTGGTCGGCCTGCTGGCCAAGGGCCACCTGCTGCTCGAAGGCGTGCCCGGCGTGGCGAAGACGCTCGCGGTGGAGACGTTCGCCCGGGTCGTCGGCGGCTCGTTCTCCCGCGTGCAGTTCACGCCCGACCTGGTGCCCGCCGACATCCTCGGCACCCGGATCTACCGTCAGGGCGCCGAGCGGTTCGACGTCGAGCTCGGCCCGGTCGTGGCCAACTTCGTGCTCGCCGACGAGATCAACCGCGCGCCGGCCAAGGTGCAGTCGGCGATGCTCGAGGTGATGGCCGAGCGGCACGTGTCGATCGGCGGGCAGACGTTCCCGATGCCGGACCCGTTCCTCGTGCTGGCCACGCAGAACCCGATCGAGAACGAGGGCGTGTACCCGCTGCCGGAAGCGCAGCGCGACCGGTTCCTGTTCAAGATCCTCGTCGAGTACCCCTCCGCCGAGGAGGAGCGCGAGATCATCTACCGGATGGGTGTCACCCCGCCCACCCCGCACGAGGTGCTCAGCCCCGGCGAGCTGGTCCGGCTGCAGGGCGTCGCCTCGCAGGTGTTCGTGCACCACGCGCTGGTCGACTACGTCGTGCGCCTCGTGCTGACCACTCGCACGCCGAACGAGCACGGCCTCGCCGACGTCGCCGGCTGGGTCTCCTACGGCGCTTCGCCGCGCGCGAGCCTCGGCATCATCGCGGCCGCCCGCGCGCTGGCCCTGGTCCGCGGCCGCGACTACGTGCTGCCGCAGGACGTCGTCGACGTCGTGCCGGACGTGCTGCGCCACCGGCTCGTGCTGTCCTACGACGCGCTGGCCGATGGCGTGCCCATCGACCACATCATCACGCGCGTGCTGCAGACCGTGCCGCTGCCGCAGGTCTCGGCCCGGCCGCAGGGCGGGGCCGGCCAGGGCGGCCCGGTCCCGGCGGGCGCGCCGGTCAGGTAACCCGGCGATGGCGAAGAACGAGAAGGGCGAACGCCCTTCGTGGGCGCCGCCCGTCCTGCGGGGCGACCGGATGGAGGCCGGGCTGCGCACGCTGGAGCTCGACGTCCGCCGCCGGCTCGACGGGCTGCTGCAGGGCAACCACCTCGGCCTGGTGCCGGGGCCGGGGTCCGAGCCCGGTGAGGCCCGCCCGTACCAGCCCGGCGACGACGTGCGCCGGATGGACTGGGCGGTGACCGCCCGCACCACGACCCCGCACATCCGCGAAACCGTGGCCGACCGCGAGCTGGAGACGTGGGTGGTCGCCGACCTTTCGGCGAGTCTCGACTTCGGCACCGCGCTGTGCGAGAAGCGCGACCTGGTGGTCTGCGCCGTCGCGGCGGTCGCGCACCTGACCGGGGGCGGCGGCAACCGGATCGGCGCGCTCATCTCCACCGGCGCCGACACCGCGCGCATCCCGGCCCGCGGCGGCCTGGCGCACGCCCGCGGGCTGGTGCGCAAGGTCGCCGAGACCCCGCGCGCGGCCGAGGGCACCCGGGGCGACTTCGCCACGGCCCTCGAAGCGCTGCGCCGTCCGCCGCGCCGGCGGGGCCTGGCCGTGGTGATTTCCGACTTCCTGGGCGACGAGTCCTGGGAGCGGCCGCTGCGGGCGCTGGGCGGGCGCCACGAACTGATCGCGATCGAAGTCCTCGACCCGCGCGACGTCGACCTGCCCGAGGTGGGCACCGTCGTGCTGGCCGACCCGGAGACAGGGAAACAGCGCGAAGTGCACGCGTCGGCCTTGCTGCGCAAGGAGTTCGGGGCCGCGGCCCACGCCCACCGGCAGAAGGTGGCGGCCGGCCTGCGCCGCGCGGGCGCGGCGCACCTGACGCTGCGCACCGACGCGGACTGGATCGCCGACATGGTGCGGTTCGTCGTCGCCCGCAAGCGCCGCTGGTCGGGGGGTGTGGCGTGAGGAAGCCTGCGACCGAACCGTTCCACACTGCGCTGCCTGCGCTGCCGGCTGAGGCGGCACCGAGCGTCAGCGGGGTGTGGGCATGAGCTTGACGGGGTTCGCCTCACCCTGGTGGTTCCTGCTGCTGATCGCGGTGGCCGCGGTGGCGATCGGGTACGTGCTCGCCCAGCGGGCGCGCCGGAAGCGGACCATGCGGTTCGCGAACCTGGAGCTGCTGGAGAAGGTCGCGCCGAAGAGCCAGGGCTGGGTCCGGCACCTGCCCGCGGTGCTCATCATGCTGGCGTTGCTGCTGCTCACGGTGTCGCTGGCCGGGCCGACCGCCGAGCAGAAGGTGCCGCGCAACCGGGCGACCGTGATGCTGGTGATCGACGTGTCGCTGTCGATGGAGGCCACCGACGTCGCCCCGACCCGGCTGCAGGCGGCCCAGGAGGCGGCCACGAGCTTCGCGCGGAACATGACGCCGGGCATCAACCTGGGGCTGATCTCGTTCGCGGGCACGGCGACGGTGCTGGTCAATCCGACCACCGACCGCAACGGCGTGATCAAGGCGATCGAAAACCTGAAGCTGGCCCAGTCGACGGCGACCGGTGAAGGCATCTTCGCGGCGCTGCAGTCGGTGGAGAGCTTCTCCAGCGTCGTCGGCGGCGCCGACGGGCCGCCGCCGGCGCGGATCGTGCTGATGTCCGACGGCAAGCAGACCGTGCCCGAGGACCTGTACGCGGCGCGCGGCGGCTACACGGCGGCGCAGGCGGCGAAGCAGGCCGGGGTGCCGATCTCGTCGATCTCCTTCGGCACCACCCACGGTTCGGTCACCATCGACGACAAGCAGCAGCCGGTGAGCGTGGACGACGAGTCCCTGCGCGAGATCGCCCGGCTGTCGGGGGGCGACTTCTACAAGGCCGCCAGCGCCGAGGAGCTGAAGAAGGTCTACGCCGACCTCGGCGAGCAGATCGGTTACGAGCTCAAGGACGCCGACGCGAGCAAGCCGTGGGTCGTGGTGGGCACGCTGATCCTGATGCTGGGCGCGGCGGCGAGCCTGTTCTTCGGGCAGCGATTGCCGTGACTCAGGCTCGGCGGACGCCGTACAGGCTTCCGCCGAGCAGGGTCACCCCGGAGAGCACCCCGCTGACGAACGGCACCCATTCCGGCTCGCTTCCGAGCAGGGCGAGACCGGCGACGCCGAGTCCGGTCAGCACCGCGCCGACCACCAGGATCGAGCGGGTCTTCCACGCGGACGCGAGTGCGACGAAGTGGAGCCCGACGACGGTGGCGATCCAGGCGACGTTGGCCTGGACGGGCGCGTCGAGCAGGCTCAGCACGAAGAACCCGGCGACGAGCAGCACCACCTCGCCGACGACGATCACCCGGTAGCCCGGTCCGAACACCGGCCGGTCTTCCAGCGTGGGGCGTCCACCGGCACGCAGGCCCAGGACGACGACGGCGGCGAGCACGACCACGGCGAGGGCGCGCAGCACCCAGCCGAGCGCGGCGGGCAGCGGGGGACCGGAGTTGACGAGGACGAACACCGTGCCGAACGCGGCGCCGATGAGCACCCCCAGGAACTGCTGTCGCATCCGGCGAACCTACCGGAAGCCGTTCTGGCGCCAGGCTTCGTAGACCGTGATGGCCGCGGTGTTGGCGAGGTTGAGCGAGCGGTTCGACGGCCGCATCGGCAGCCGCACGCGGTCGGTCACTTCGGGCGCGTCCTGCACCTCGGCGGGCAAGCCGACCGACTCGGGCCCGAACATCAGCACGTCGCCCGGGGTGTAGGCGACGTCGGTGTAGAGCCGGCTCGCCGACGCGCTGAACGCGTACACCTTCGCCGGGAGCAGGGCGTGCCAGGCCGCCGCGAGGCCCGTGTGGACGTGGACGCGGGCCAGGTCGTGGTAGTCGAGCCCGGCGCGGCGGAGCTGCTTGTCCTCCAACGTGAAACCGAGCGGTTCGACCAGGTGCAGCTCGCAGCCGGTGTTGGCGGCCAGGCGGATCGCGTTGCCGGTGTTGGGCGGGATTTCGGGGTGGTAGAAGAGAACGCGGAACACGGCTCAGTCCCCGAGCAGGTCCGCGTACACCTTGCGGACGGCGTCGGGCGGCGCGGCGGGCCGCAGGGTGGCCGGGTCGATGAAGACGTACCGGACGGTCGCCGCCGCGATGGCCGTGTCGCCGCGGCGGATCTCGAAGTCGAAGATCAGCGACGTCGTGCCGAGGTGGGTCAGGTACTGCGAGACGACCAGTTCGTCGTCGTACCGGGCCGGGGCGTGGAACTTGAGGTTCGCCTCCGCGACGACGACGTCGGTGCGGTGGGCGAGGAACTCGTCGTGCGAGCCGAAGAGCGCCTTCTCCGCCTCGAAGGCGCACATGTCCACATAGGCCAGGTAGTGGGCGTTGAAGACGATGCCCTGGCCGTCGCATTCGTGGTAGCGCACGCGCAGCGGCATCTCGACGAGCGGGCGGCGGGGTTCGGTCACGGGGTCAATCTAGCGCTCAGCCGTGCAGCGCCCGGTAAGCGGCCGCCGCGCCCGGCTGTAGCGGCACCGGCTCGGTGCCGATCAGCGTCCGCACGTCCAGGAACTGCGTCCCGACCGCCTCCGCGGGTACCAGCGCCGTGGCGCGTTCCACGAGCAGCCGGACCACCGCCGCGGCCACGTCGTCGGGCAGGGAAGGGGCGCACACCAGCAGGTTCGCGACGCCGATCGTGCTCAACGCGCCGACTCCGCGGTACGCGCCGTCGGGGACCTGGACCTGGTCGTACACCGGGCCGTACGCCGCTCGCAGCGGGGGCACCACCGAATCCAGGGCCAGCAGCGCGATCGGCGTCGTCCGGGTGAGGTCCGCGAGCTTCGGCGTCGGCACGCCGCCCGACCACAGCATCGCGTCGATCCGCCGGCCGGCCAGTGCCCGGACCGCGTCGTCGAACAGCAGGTGGCGGGCGTCCACCGCGACGCCCGCCTTCGCGAACACGCGCTCGCCGAGCTGGGCCGCGCCGGAGCCGTTCGCGCCCAGGGACACCGGGCGCCCGGCCAGGTCGGCGAGCCCGCGGACCGGCCCGTCGGCCAAGACCACGAGCTGCAGGTAGTTCTCGTAGACGCGGCCGAGCGCGAGCAGCGGCACCTTCCCGGCGAACGGCGCGTCGCCGCGCACCGCCGTCTGGGCGACGTCGGCGAGCACCAGCCCGAGGTCGGCCCGCCCACGCCGCACCAGATCGACGTTGGCGACGCTCGCCTCGGTCGGCACCGCGGCGGCGTGCAGCCGCGGCT
This sequence comes from Amycolatopsis sp. NPDC004625, assembly GCF_040609695.1. Classification (NCBI taxonomy): domain Bacteria; kingdom Bacillati; phylum Actinomycetota; class Actinomycetes; order Pseudonocardiales; family Pseudonocardiaceae; genus Amycolatopsis; species Amycolatopsis sp. NPDC004625. The sequence goes on along the minus strand of NZ_JBEXKX010000003.1, from coordinate 76,724 downwards.
CCGCCCGGCTCAGCTCGGCCGCCAGCAGCTCCGCGAAGGCCAGGTAGAACCCCCCACGCTCGCCCGCGGCGATGGTGACCTCCCGTTCGGGGCCGTCGTAGCCGCGGGCCGAGCACCCGGCGAGGGCGAGGCCGAGGCTGCCGAGCAGGGCGGTGCGGCGGGTGAGGGTCATGCGGGCACCTCCTGCAAGGGCAGCGTGACACGGGCTTCGAGGCCGTGCGGGTGCGCCTGCCGCAGCTCCAGGACCCCGCCGCGGGTGCGGACCTGCTGGTGCGCGATGGCCAAGCCGAGGCCGGTGCCGCGTGGGGCGCCTTCGCCACCCGCGCGCCAGAACCGTTCGGTCGCCCGTGCGCGGTCTGCTGTGGACAGTCCCGGGCCGTCGTCGGCGACGACCAGCGTGGCGGTCGAAGGGCCGGTTTCCCAGCGCGTGGTGATCGTCGCGCCGCGGCCGGCGTAGTGGACGGCGTTGTCGAGCAGGACGTCGAGGATCTGCGCGAGCTCGCCCTCGGGGCAGCGCACGGTGACCGGCTCCTCGTGGCCCGGTGGAGGCACGATCGCCGACCCGGCGTCCTCGGCGGCCGGGCGCCAGGCGTCGACGCGTTCGGCGAGCACGGACACGAGGTCGCAGGCCGCGTCGGTGCCGCCGGCCGCGACGCGGGTGGCCGTGCTCTCCGCCAGCGCCAGGGCGAGCAGCCCGTCCAGCAGCTTTTCGAGGCGTTCCACCTCGGCGACGGTGGCGCGGTAGGTGGTGTCGTCGCCCTCGATGCGCCCGGCCAGGGAGTCGACGCGCAGCCGCAGCGCGGCCATCGGGTTCCGGAGCTGGTGCGAAGCGTCGGCGACCAGCCGGTGCTGCTGGTCGGCGGCTTCGAGGACGGCCTCGGACATCCGGTTGACCTCGGCGGCGAGCAACCGCAGCTCGCGCGGCCCGGCGCGCTCCGGGACGTGCGCGCGGTGCCCGGCGGCCACGGCCAGCACGCCGGTCTCCAGCTCGTGCAGCGGCCGCACCATCCACCGGGCCAGCACCACGGCCAGCAGCACGAACACCACCGCGACCAGCAGGGCGCCGGCGCCGACGGTGCCCCAGCGGGTGGCGACGTCCGCGGCCGCCGCCGTCACCGACGCGCGCAGCACGACCACCCCGGACACGCGCGTGCCGGTGCCGACCGGACGGGCGAAGTAGGCCGGCTCGGCCGACCACGGCGAGAGCCCGTCCACGCGCGGGGCCGGCTCGTTGCGCATGGTCGCCTCGACCAGGGTGTGCACCGCGGGGTCGGCCGCGGTCAGCCCGCCCGCCTGCACCAGCGGGACACGCCGGGCGTCGACGATGACGACGCCTTCGCCGTACAGCTCGGCGTAGCGGGCGGCGTCCGCGGCCAGGGCGGCCGGGTCGCGGGTGTCGACGGCCTGCTGGGCCAGCACGACGAACCGGTCGACGTCGGCGGTGCGGGAGATGACCAGCTGCTGCGTGCGCTGCTCGGCCGTCGAGGCGAGCAGCGGCACCGCGAAGGCGGCGACCACCGCGAGGGCGAGGGCGACCAGGACGACCAGCAGCCGGGTGCGCACGGCCGGTCAGTCCCGGCCGAGGCGGTAGCCGAAGCCGCGGATGGTGGTCAGCAGCCCCGGCCGGTCGAGCTTGGCGCGCAGCCCGGTCAGGTGGACGTCGAGCGAGCGCGACACCGCGAGGTAGGCGTCGCCCCAGACCTCGTCCATCAGCTGCTGGCGGCTCACCGCGGTGCCCGGCCGGACGGCGAGCACGGCCAGGATCTCGAACTCCTTGGTGGTGAGCCCGACGTCGTGCCCGGCGACCAGCACCCGGCGGGCGCCGAGGTCGATCTCGACGTCCTCGACGCGCACGACGTCGCCCGCAGGCGCGGCGCGGGCCACCGCGCGCCGCACGACCGCGTCCATCCGGGCCAGCAGCTCGGCCAGCCGCACCGGCTTGGTCAGGTAGTCGTCCGCGCCGAGCCGCAGCCCGCGCACCACCGAGCGTTCATCGCCGCGGGCGGTCAGCACGATCACCGGGACCGGCGAGACGGCCCGGATCTTGCGCAGGACGTCGAGGCCGTCGAGGTCCGGCAGGCCCAGGTCCAGCAGGACGAGGTCGGCGGCGCGGTGGTGGTGCAGGGCGTCGGCCCCGCGGGCGACGCTGGTGACGGGGTGGCCGCGCGCGTGCAGCGACTCGGCGAGCGCGCCGGCGACACCCGCGTCGTCTTCGACGAGGAGCACGCGCACGGCCATCCCCTTGTCAGTGTTCGTCTTCGCTACGCTCTTCCAGCTCGGACGTCTTCGAGGTTTCCCGCATTGTGCCGTAGACGATCAGGGAAACCAGGACGCAGCCCGCGACGTACCAGAAGAAGACCGGCTCGTGCCCGGCGCTCTTGAGCGCCTGCGCGATCAGCTCCGCGGTCCCGCCGAAGATCGCCACGGTCAGCGCGTACGGCAGCCCGACGCCGATGGCGCGGATCTTCGTCGGGAACAGCTCGGCCTTCACGATCGCGTTGATCGACGTGTACCCGGCGACCACGACGAGACCGGCCAGCACCAGGAAGAACGCGCCCACCGGGTTCCGGGTGGAGCCCATCACCGTCATGATCGGCACGGTGAGCAGCGTGCCCGCGACGCCGAAGAACAGCAGCAGCGGGCGGCGGCCGATCCGGTCGGACAGCTTTCCCGCGAGCGGCTGCAGGATCGCCGCGAGCAGGATCGCGGAGAACAGGATGATCGTGACCGTGCGCCGCGGGATGTGGGCGGTGTTCTCGAGGAACTTCTGGCTGTAGGTGGCGAAGGTGTAGAAGGCCACCGTGCCGCCGAGGGTCAGGCCGACGACGAGCGCGATCTCCTTGGGGTACTTGGCCAGGGTGCGGAGGGTGCCGCGTTCGCCCTTGCTCTCCCCGGCTTCGCGCGTGTAGCTCTCGGACTCGTCCATGCCGCGGCGCAGCCACATCACGGTGAGCGCGGCGACCGTGCCGACGCCGAACGCGATCCGCCAGCCCCACGACGTCAGCTGCTGTTCGGTGAGCAGGGCCTGCAGGACCAGCTGGAGGCCGAGGGCGAGCAGCTGGCCGCCGTAGAGGGTCACGTACTGGAAGCTCGAGTAGAAGCCGCGCTTGCCGGGCGTGGCCACTTCGGACAGGTAGGTCGCCGAGGTGGAGTACTCGCCGCCGACCGAGAGGCCCTGGATCAGCCGCGCGGTCAGCAGCAGGATCGGCGCGGCGATCCCGATCGTGTGATAGCCCGGCGTGACGGCGATGAGCAGCGAGCCGCCGGCCATGAGCGTGACGGAAAGCACCAGGGCCCGGCGGCGGCCGAACCGGTCGGCGAACCGGCCGAGCATCCACCCGCCCAGCGGCCGCATGAGGAACCCGACGGCGAACACCGCGGCGGTCCCGAGGAACGCGGCCGTGGTGTCGGTCGTCGGGAAGAAGGACTTGGCGAAGTAGGTGGTGAACGCCGCGTAGGCGTACCAGTCGTACCACTCGATCAAGTTGCCGATCGAGCCGCGCAGCACATTGCCGATCACGCGCTTTTCGCTGACGCCCCCCGTGGTCGCGGGGCTGATCCGGGTTGTCATCGTCGACCTCCTGTGTTGCGACTCACGGTGACCAACCAGCGGGTAACCAGCAAGGTCGGGAGGCAGTTCCTAACGTGGGCTTAGGACGGTGACACGCGCTCGCGTGGAACCAGGTCCGAGTTCGTTCGCGTTCTCGCGGGTCTGCGAGTTGTCCCAGTCCACGTCGTGCCGACAAAGGCCGCAGGTTCGGAACCGTTCGTTCTGATGCGGTTGAGTTTTGCTTGCTCATTCTGACGGCAGCCGAACAGATGGCGCTGACCATCACCCCTTAGGCGAACCGCGGCGTCACCGCTCAATGCGAACGACCTCGTGTTGCTTCCGGCAGTTGCCGCCGCATGCCGTGGCGTCGATGAGCGCTCTTGCTTTTTCTGCGTCTTCGGCCGTAGCGAACGGGTATACGGTCGTTATGCGCCGGTAGCTGGGTAGACTGTAGTTGCGGGCGCACGTGCTGACCGATGCGAACGGTCCGTCGCCGCTGGCGTCAACCGGTATGCCTTTCTGACTCCACGCGCACTCGGCGAAGGTCTTGTACGTGCGGTGCTTCTTCTCGCACTTATGCTTGCGATACGTCTTCATGCCGATCCTTTCATCCGTGGATTGCCTTTCAGAGTTGCCGAGGCTAGTCAGCCGGCCACTCGTACGACAGTTCGTAGCGGTCGGACGCGAGCACCATGTCGTTCATCTCCAGCGGTGTGCCGTCGCTGCTATAAGCGACGCGGGTAACGGTGATGACCGGGACACCTCCGGCGAGCTGGAGTTGCGTCGCCTCGGCGGGCGTCGGCATCCGCGCGCCGACGTGCTCGGCGAACGATCCGATGGTTCGGCCTGCCTCTTCCAGCCGCGCGTACGTGCCGCCAGGTCCGGTGTCGACGTCCTCGATGGCGGTGCCGCGCGTCAGCTCGCGCGGGAGGCGGGACACCGCAAGCTGGACCACGAGCCCGTCGGCACGCATCACGCGGTCGCGGACGGTGACCTCGGTCCCTTCGTCGATGGCGAGGGGCCCGGCTACGCGCGCGTCGGCCGGCTCGAAGCGGATTTTGACAGACGTCGACGGTGCGAAGTCGCCGGCCGCGGCATCGGCAAGGAACGCGCCGTGGTTGCGCTCGCGTGCGTCGCGGGACAGTCGTGACCGTGCGACCCGCTGGATGCTGGCAGGCGGGCGCACGAAGACACCGCGTCCGTGTTGCGAGGTGACCAGACCTTCACTGCGCAGTACGTCAACGGCTTCGCGGATCGTTGGACGCGAGACGCCGTACGTCCCGACGAGGTCGTGTTCGCTGGGTAACTTCGCGCCGGGCGCGAACCGACCGGAGACGATCTTCTCGCGGAGATCGGCCGCGACCTGGCGGAAGGCTGGGACTCCACTTATTCGATCGACCATGCACTCAATTCTCCCACTTGCTAACTCATCTTGACAAGCTGACGACGCGATGTCACGGTTAGTTGTCAACACGTCATGATAAGTAGTGGTGGGGTAGATGATGGCAGCGGTGATCCACATTGATCCGGAGGCGATTCATCCGGTAGTCGAGGGGGAGTGGCATCGGACCCGGCTGACGGGAATTCCTGCACCGGGCCATGACGTCACCATGCTGTGCGGTCTCACCGCGGTCGCCGAGTTCCGCCCGCTGTCCGACCGTCGGGCGCATGGTGTGCCACATCAGTGCCCGCATTGCGAGGCGGACTACCGCCGAGAGCATGGCATCGCGCCGAGTCCGGTCAGGCGGAGATCGTGATAGGCGGGTGGATTCGCGACGATGGCACGGAGATCCTCGAGAACGACGACGGCGAGTCGATCACGGAGGATCGAGCTGTCTCGTTGAGAACGAGCACCGGATCACGCGCGCGTCTCGACCGGGTGCTCGCGCACGCGGTGTCGCGGTGGGTCGCTGATCCGGGTTGTCATCGTCGACCTCCTGTGTTGCGACTCACGGTGACCAACCAGCGGGTAACCAGCAAGGTCGGGAGGCAGTTCCTAACACCGGCTTAGGACGGTCGCGAAGACGCCAACGCGGGTGCGCGACCCGCGGGCACTGCCGATAACCTCGTGCGCGTCAGCCGCGCAGACGAAGAGTGGAGAGCACAGTGGGACGGTCGGTTCTGGTCACCGGGGGCAACCGGGGCATCGGTCTGGCGATCGCCCGGGACCTCGCCGGGCAGGGGCACCGGGTCGCCGTCACGCACCGTGGTTCGGGGGCGCCCGAAGGCCTCTTCGGCGTGCAGGCCGACGTCACCGACTCCGAGCAGGTCGACGCCGCTTTCAAGCTCGTCGAAGAGCACCAGGGCCCGGTCGAGGTGCTCGTCTCCAACGCCGGCCTGACCGACGACACGCTGCTGATGCGGATGAGCGACGAGCAGTTCGAGCGCGTCCTGAACGCCAACCTGACCGGCGCCTTCCGCGTCGCCAAGCGCGCCTCCCGGGGCATGCTCCGCGGGAAGTGGGGCCGGTTCGTCTTCATCTCCTCGGTCGTCGGCCTCTCCGGCTCGGCCGGCCAGGCGAACTACGCCGCGTCCAAGGCCGGCCTCGTCGGGTTCGCGCGCTCGCTGGCCCGGGAGCTCGGCTCGCGCAACATCACCTCGAACGTCATCGCGCCCGGGTTCGTGCACACCGACATGACCGACGAGCTGCCCGAGGCCCGCAAGAAGGAGATCCTCGCGCAGGTGCCCTCCGGCCGGTACGCCGAGCCGTCGGAGATCGCCGCCGCCGTGCGGTACCTCGCGTCGGACGAGGCCGGCTACGTCAACGGCGCGGTGCTGCCCGTCGACGGCGGCCTCGGCCTCGGCCACTGAATTCCCCTGACCCAGAACCACGACTTGGAGGACCCGTGCCCGGACTGCTCGAAGGCAAGCGCCTGCTGATCACCGGCATCATCACCGACGCTTCGCTCGCCTTCCACGCGGCCAAGATCGCGCAGCAGGAGGGCGCCAAGGTCGTGCTGACCGGCTTCGGCCGCATGTCGCTGGTCGAGCGCATCGCGAAGCGGCTGCCCGAAGAGGCGCCGGTGATCGAGCTGGACGTCACCAACCAGGAGCACCTGGACGGCCTCGCGGACAAGGTCCGCGAGCACGTCGACGGCCTCGACGGCGTGCTGCACTCGATCGGCTTCGCCCCGCAGACCTGCCTCGGCGCGCCGTTCCTGGACGCGCCGGCCGAAGACGTCAAGACCGCGATCGAGATCTCGACGTACTCGTACATGTCGCTGGCGAAGGCGTGCCTGCCGCTGATGGGCCGGGGCGCGTCCTACGTCGGCATGGACTTCGACGCGCGCGTCGCGTGGCCGGTCTACAACTGGATGGGCGTCGCGAAGGCCGGGCTCGAGTCGGTCAACCGGTACCTGGCCAAGGAGCTGGGGCCGCAGGGCATCCGCGTCAACCTGGTCAGCGCGGGCCCGATGAAGACGATGGCCGCGAAGTCCATCCCGGGCTTCGTCGACCTGGAGGACGGCTGGGGCGAGCGCGCGCCGCTCGGCTGGGACAGCACCGACCCGGACCCGGTGGCGAAGAGCGTCTGCGCGGTCCTCTCGGACTGGCTCCCCGCCACCACCGGCTCGATGATCATGGTCGACGGCGGGGTCCACTTCCTCGGCGTCTGAGCCTCACACGGCCACGAGCTCCCGGTCGTCGCTGCGCTGGACGGTGGCGGCGACCGTGAGCGCGGCCAGCGTGGCGACGCCGAGGGCGATGCCGGTCCAGGCGACGCTCGGGAAGCCGAGGCCGGCGTCGATCGCGGCGCCGCCCAGCCACGGGCCGGCGGTGTTGCCGACGTTGAACGCCGCCGTCGTGCTCGCGCCGACGAGCGTCGGCGCGTCACCGGCGGCCTGGTAGGCACGCACGTTCAACGCCGGGTTCGCGCCGAACCCGGCCACCCCGAAGACGAACACGGCCGCGACGGCGACCAGCGCGTCGGTGGTCAGGGCGAGCACGAGCAGGGCGGCCAGCGCGAGCGCGAGGCAGCTGTAGAGCGTGGCGAACGGCCGCCGGTCGGCGAGCCGGCCGCTCGCGCTGATCCCGATCAGCGCGCCGACGCCGAACAGCGCGAGGACACCGGGCACCCAGCCCTCGGGGAGCCCGTCGGTCTCGGTCAGCAGCGGTGCGAGGTAGCTGAACGCGGCGAAGATCATGGCCTGCGCCAGCGCGATCACGCCGAGGGCGAGCCAGACCCGGCCCCGCCGGTACAGCCGCAGTTCGGTGCGGACGCCGACCGCGTCGCCGGTCGTTTCGGGCACCAGCAGGGCCACACCCGCCACCGCGACCAGCGTCACCGCGGCCACCGCCCAGAACGCCGCCCGCCAGCCCGCGTGCTGGCCGAGGAACGTCCCCGCCGGGACGCCGGCGATGTTCGCCACGGTCAGCCCGCCGACCAGCACCGCCATCGCCCGGCCGCGCCGGTCCGCCGGCACGAGCGCGATCGTCGTCGCCAGGGCGACGGCCCAGAACCCGGCGCAGGCGAGGGCGGCCACGACCCGCGTCGCGAAGAGCAGCGCGTAGCTGCCGGCGAGGGCGCCGACGACGTGCGCCACGACGAACACGCCGAGCAGGGTGAGCAGCGTCCGGCGGCGGGGGAGCCGCAGCGTCCCGATCGCCAGCAGCGGTGCCCCGACGACCATGCCGACGGCGAACGCCGAGATCAGCAGGCCGGCGTCGGGGATGCTGACGTGCAGGTCGGCGGCCATGCCGGGGAGCAGGCCGGTGATCATGAACTCGGACGTGCCCAGCGCGAACACGCTGAGCCCGAGGACGAAGACGGCCAGCGGCATAACGGTCCCTCCAGTTATGTATCGGTCAGTTCAAAATCAGGGCGTGCGTGATCGCGCGGTCGGGCGGTGGTCAGCGCGTGATGGCCGAAAGCGCGAGGTCGGCGACGGCGTGCATGCTCCGGCGGCTCGTGCCCCGGCGGGCCATCACGCGCAGGCCCGAGGTGGTGCTGAGCAGGAACTCCGCCACCTCGGCGGGGTCGAGGCCGTCCCGGAGGCTGGCGTCGAGCACGCCTTCCCGGACGCACTCGGCGAACATGGTGAGATTCCGGTCGGTGTCCGCCTGCAGGGCGGTGCCGACCTCGTCGTCGGGGACGCCCAATTCGGCCAGGGTGTTGACCACCAGGCAGCCGCGGCGGCGCTCGTCGGCGTCGTCTTCGATGGCGCTGTCGAGCACCGCGGCGAGTCGCTCGGCCGCGGTGCCCGGGCCGTCGAGGATCGCCTGCCGCTTGTCCAGCCGGGTGCCGGTGTAATGCTCCAAAGACCGCCGGAAGAGCGCTTTCTTGCTGCTGAAGGTGTTGTAGACGCTGCTGCGGCCGAGTCCGGTGGCCTCGCACAGGTCCTGCGTCGACGTCGCTTCGTAGCCGTGCGCCCAGAAGGCGTGCATCGCCTTCTCGACGGCGGCGGTCTCGTCGAACTCCCGTGGCCTGGCCATGCGAGGACCGTACCACGGTTTTGGACTGGTCGATTCATAACGGGTCCGGGTCAGCGTGCGGGCGGCCACAACGGCAAGATGGCGGGGTGGGATACGACGCGTTGCTGTGGCTTTCGTTCGGCGGTCCGGAAGGACCCGACGACGTCATGCCGTTCCTCGAAAACGTCACCAGGGGCCGCGGCGTGCCGCGCGAACGGCTGCTGGAGGTCGCCGAGCACTACCGGCACTTCGGCGGGGTTTCGCCGATCAACAAGCTGAACCGCGAAGCGATGGCGGCGGTCGAGAAGCGGCTCGCGGGCGCCGGCATGGACCTGCCGGTGCACTTCGGCAACCGCAACTGGCACCCGATGGTCGAGGAGACCCTGGCCGCCCTGACGGCGGAAGGCGCGAAGCGGGTCCTGGTGTTCCCCACGAGCGCGTACGGCGGCTACTCGGCGTGCCGCCAGTACGACGAGGACATCGAGCGCGCCCGCGCGGCGGTCGGCGACGGTGCGCCCGAACTGGTGAAGATCCGCCAGTTCTTCGACCACCCGCTGTTCGTCTCGGCGGTGGCCGACGGCGTCCGCGCGGCCCACGCGTCGCTGGGGGACGAGCCGGGGATCCGCACGGTCTTCACGGCCCACTCGGTGCCGGAAAGCGCGGACCGCGCCTCGGGTCCGCCGCCGGAGGGCGGCCACCGCTACTCGCGCCAGATCGCCGAAGCGGCCCGCCTGGTGGCGGCCGAGGCCGGCATCGCGGAGTACGACGTCGTCTGGCAGTCGCGGTCCGGGCCGCCGCAGGTGCCGTGGCTGGAGCCGGACATCGTCGACCACCTCGACGCGCTGCACGAAGCCGGGGTGCCGGGCGTGGTCGTCTCGCCGATCGGGTTCGTGTCCGACCACCTCGAGGTGATCTGGGACCTGGACAACGAGGCCGCGGAACGCGCGGCCGAGCACGGGATGAAGTTCGCCCGCGCGGCGACGGCGGGGTCCGACCCGCGGTTCGCGGAGCTGGTGGTGGAGCTGATCCGCGAGCACACGCACGGGGTGGCGCCGCGGAAGCTGTCCCCGTTCCCCGCGGCAGGGTGCACGGTGAACGGCGCGCCCTGCGCGATCGGCTGCTGCGAACCGGCGAAGCGCCCGGCCCGCTGACGCGGACGAGCGCCCCAAGGCGGCCTTGGGGCGCTCGGACCCTCAGCCCTCGCGGGCCGTCTGCTCCGCGAACACCCGCACCGCCTCGTTGATCGCCGCGCAGCGGGCCGTGCGGACCGCGTCCGACAACGGCCGCAGCGCCTGGGCCCGCAGCGTCGACGCCGAGGCCGACAACGCCCCGCCCGGCTCGTCCGACAACGCGATCACCAGGATCGCCGCGATCTCCTCGGCGCGCTGCAGCACCCGCAACGCGCGCCCGGGCGTCCCGGCCGGCCAGTCGACGTCCGGCCGCGACCGCAGGTGCGCCGACAGCTCCGCGCGCACGCCCGGCCGGTCCGAAGCCACGTCCAGGGTCTGCAACGCCCCGGCGCTGGCGCGGATCGCGTCCGTCAGCCCGTGTTCGGCCTCGCCGAGCGCCACGTACTCCGGCGCGGTCGGGGTGGCCAGCGAGTAGACCGTCCAGCGCACCAGACCTTCGGCGATCGGCTCCGGCACCACGCCGAACCCGAGCTCGGGCAGCACCAGCGCGTCACCCGCGCGCAACGCCGCCTCGGTGAACGGGCCACCGCCGCCGAGGCCGCGGACGTCGCCCGGGACCGGGAGCACCAGCTGCAGGGATTTCGCTCCTTGCGAACGCAGCGCCATCAGCAGCTGCACCGGCGTGGCCGCCCGGTTGAACGCCAGCGGGAGCGCGAACGCTTCGGCCGCGGGCGCGTCGGCGGCCACGACGTCGTGGGCCTCACCCCACGCGAGCAGGGCATCGAGGACATCGTCGGACGCGGCGGCCCCGTTGAGCCACGCGCTCGACCAGACGGCGAAAGTCGCACTGGGACGGCACACAGCCGCTATTTTACTGCCCCATTTTACCGGACCGTCCGGCATGCCGGGAGCGCGCCCACGCTGGAGCCGCTCCACGTCGACGCACCGCCGATCCGGCAGTAGCGTCGATCGGGTGAACGCTGTTCCAGACGCTCTTCCCCGCACCGCCGGGGCCCTGCGCGCGGCGGGGTACGAGCCGCGCCCGATCGCGCAGGAGATCCACGACAACCTGCTGACCGCCCTCAAGCACGGCGAGGACGCCTGGCCCGGCATCGTCGGGTTCTCGCGCACGGTGCTGCCGCAGCTCGAACGCGCGCTGCTGGCCGGCCACGACGTCGTCCTGCTCGGCGAACGCGGCCAGGGCAAGACCCGTCTGCTGCGCACCCTGGCCGGCCTCCTCGACGAGTGGACGCCCGTTATCGAAGGCTCCGAGCTGGGCGAGCACCCGCTGCAGCCGATCACGCCCGCGTCGCTCCGCCGCGCGGCCGAGCTCGGCGACGACCTGCCGGTCGCCTGGCGCCACCGCTCCGAGCGCTACACCGAAAAGCTCGCCACGCCGGACACCTCCGTCGGTGACCTGATCGGCGACGTCGACCCGGTGAAGGTCGCCGAAGGCCGCAGCCTCGGCGATCCCGAGACCATCCACTTCGGGCTCGTCCCGCGCGCCCACCGCGGCATCGTGGCCATCAACGAGCTGCCCGACCTCGCCGAACGCATCCAGGTCGCGCTGCTCAACGTGATGGAGGAGCGCGACATCCAGGTCCGCGGCTACACGCTGCGGCTGCCCCTGGACGTCCTGCTCGTCGCGACCGCGAACCCCGAGGACTACACCAACCGCGGCCGGATCATCACCCCGCTCAAGGACCGCTTCGGCGCCGAGATCCGCACCCACTACCCCCTGGACGTGGAATCGGAAGTGGCGGTGGTCCGGCAGGAGGCCCACCTCGTCGCCGAGGTCGGAGAGCCGCTGCTGGAGGTGCTCGCCCGGTTCGTCCGGAACCTCCGCGAGTCCACGGTGATCGACCAGCGCTCCGGCGTCTCGGCGCGGTTCGCCGTCGCCGCGGCGGAGACCGTGGCGGCCGCGGCCCTGCGGCGCTCGGCGCTGACCGGGGAGGAGCCCGCGGTGGCGCGCCCGGTCGACCTCGACGCCGTCCCGTCGGTGCTGCGCGGCAAGATCGAGTTCGAGCCCGGCGAAGAGGGCCGCGAAATCGAGCACCTCGTGCACCTGCTGCGCCTGGCGATCGCCGAAACCGCGCGCGACCGGTTCGCCGGTCTGGACCTGCGGCCGCTGGCCGACGCGGTGGGGGACGGCCACCTGGTGGCCACCGGCGAGCGTGTGCCGGGCAAGGACGTCCTCGAAGCCCTGCCGGAACTGCCGGTGCTGCACGAGGTCGCCCGGCGCGCCGGGGTCGCCGCCGACGAGCCCGCCGGGCGGATCGCGGCCGCCGTCGAACTCGCCCTCGAATCGCTGTTCCTGTCGCGAAGGCTCGCGAAGGACTCCGACGACGCGACGACCGTCTACGGCCGATGACCGCGGTCCCGCTTCCCGACGGCTACTCCTACGGCCCGTGGCACGACGGGCCGGACCCCCTGGCGCCGCCGGCCGACCTGCGTGACGCGCTCGACGAGATCGGCCGGGACGTCATGGCCGGTGCCTCGCCCCGGGCCGCCCTGGAGGAGATGCTGCGGCGCGGCACCGACCGCACCTCGGGCCTCGACGAACTGACCCGGCAGCTCTGGCGGCGCCGGTCGCAGATCCAGCGGCGCAACAACCTCGACGGCACCCTGCAGGAGGTCCAGCGCCTGCTGCAGGAGGCCCTCGACGCCGAGCGCCGCGACCTGTTCCCGGACCCGGACGACGACGCCCGGTTCCGGGAGGCCCAGCTCGACGCGCTGCCGCCGGGCACCGCCGCGGCCGTCAACGAACTGGCGAACTACGACTGGCGGTCCGAGCAGGGCCGGGAGAACTACCAGCAGATCCGGGACCTGCTCGGCCAGGAGCTGATGGAGTCCCGGTTCCAGGGCATGAAGCAGGCGCTGCAGAACGCCGGGCCCGAGGACGTCGAGCGGATCAACGAGATGCTCTCCGACCTCAACGACCTGCTCGCCGCGCACGCCCAGGGTGCCGAAGACATCCAGGAGCGCTTCGAAGACTTCATGGGCAAGCACGGCGAGTTCTTCCCGGAGAACCCGCAGAACGTCGAAGAGCTGATCGACGCGCTCGCCGAGCGGTCGGCGGCCGCGCAGCGGATGCTCAACTCGATGTCCGCCGAGCAGCGCGCGGAACTCGCGGAGCTGACCCAGCAGGCCTTCGGCGACCCGCGCCTGGCGCAGCAACTGTCCCGGTTGGACGGTCAGCTGCAGGCGGCGCGGCCGGGCGAGGACTGGACGGGTTCGGCGCGCTTCCGCGGCAACAACCCGCTGGGCATGGGGGAAGGCGCCCAGGCCATGCAGGACCTCGCCGAGCTGGACGCGCTGGCCGAGCAGCTCGGCCAGTCCTACCCGGGCGCGCGGCTGGAGGACATCGACCTCGAGTCCCTCGAACGCCAGCTCGGCAAGGACGCCGGCGTCGACGCCAGGAGACTCGCCGAACTGGAGCGCGAGCTGCGCCGCCAGGGCCTGTTCGAACGCGCCGCCGACGGCTCGCTCCGGTTGTCGCCCAAGGCGTTGCGGCGCCTCGGCGAGACGGTGCTGTCCGACATCGTGAACGCGCTGCGCGGGAAGACCGGCGAACGCGAGACCGAGTCGGCCGGCGCGGCCGGTGAGCCCACCGGCGCGTCGCGGCCGTGGCGGTTCGGGGACATGCAGCCCTGGGACGTGCCGCGGACCATCCGCAACGCCGTGCTGCGGTCGGTTTCGGTGGGGGAGCGGCAGGTCCGGCTCGACGTCGAGGACGTCGAAGTCGTCGAAACCGAGCACCGGACGCGTGCGGCGGTGGCGCTGCTGGTCGACACGTCGTGGTCGATGGTGCAGGAAGGCCGCTGGCTGCCGATGAAGCGCACGGCGCTGGCGCTGCACCAGCTGATCAGCACCCGCTTCCGCAACGACGCCCTGCAGCTGATCACCTTCGGCCGCTACGCGCAGTCGATGGAGCTGCCGGAGCTGGTCGGCCTGGAGGGCGCGTGGGAGCAGGGCACGAACGCCCACCACGGGCTGCTGCTGGCCGGGCAGCACCTGCGGCGGCACCCGGACGCCCAGCCGGTGGTCCTGATGGTGACCGACGGCGAGCCGACGGCCCACCTGGAACCCGACGGCGAGGCCGTCTTCGACTACCCGCCCCAGCCGCGGACCCTCCACAAGACACTGTCCGAAGTGGACCGGCTGGCCAAGCTGGGCGCGTCGATCTCGGTGTTCCGCCTCGGTGACGACCCGCGCCTGACGGCGTTCGTGGACCTGATCGCCCGCCGCTCGGGCGGCCGGGTGATCGCCCCGGACCTCGACGGCCTGGGCGCGGCGGTGGTCGGCGACTACCTGCGCACGCGCCGCTAATCGCCCGGAGGTCTACCGCGGCCGGGGGGGGGTGGGGGACCCGCGGGCACTCGCGCCCAAGCCCCAACCCCACCCCGCACGCCCCCCACCCCCCCCGCCCGCGGGCGGGGCGTTGTTCCTGCGTCGCCACCACCCCGACCCCCCCCCCACGACCTGGGGAGGTGCGGACGTTGCGGGTTTGGGCGGCGCGGGCGGCGAGGTCGGCGTCGGGCGGGTAGTCCACGCCCAGCAGGGTGAGGCCGTGGGCCGGGGCCACCGCGCTGTCGCGGATGCCGCTCTCCAGGACCTTCGACGGCCACCCGTCGGTGCGGCGGCCGTCGCCGACCAGCAGCAGTACTCCCACCAGGCTGCGGACCATCGAATGGCAGAACGCGTCCGCCGAGACGCGCACCTCGAGCAGGTGGTCGTCGATCCGGGTCCACTCCAGGCGTTGCAGCTCGCGGATCGTCGTGCCCGTCTCGCGCTGCTTGCAGTAGGCCGCGAAGTCGTGCAACCCCAGCAACTCCGCCGCCGCCGCGTTCATCGCGTCCGTCGAAAGTGGACGGTTCCACGCAAGAGTGTCGTTGCGGCGCAACGGGTCCACGCCCCAGGGCGCGTCGGAGACCCGGTAGCGGTAGTGCCGGCGGATCGCCGAGAACCGCGCGTCGAAACCCTCGGGGGCGAGCCGGGCGCCCAGCACCCGGACGTCGGCCGGCAGGAGGCGGTTCCAGCGGCCCGTCATGCGCGTCAGGTCCGGGATGCCCGCCGGGGACACGGGGATGCGGCCGGACGGCTCGGAAAGGGGCACCACGTCGACGTGGACCACCTGGCCGGTCGCGTGCACACCGGCGTCCGTGCGGCCCGCCACGACCACGGACTTGGGCACCGCGGCGCCCGGCGGCTGCCGCTGCAGGGCCTCCTCCAGGACGCCCTGGACCGTCCGGCGGCCCGGCTGGCGGGCCCAGCCCGAGAAGTCCGTGCCGTCGTAGGAAACGTCCAGGCGCAGACGAACGAGCCCGCCCTCCCCCTGGGGAGTGGCGGGCTCGTCCGGTGTCGAATCGGCCGTCAGGACGTCAGTCCTTCTTGGCGTCCGCGTCCGCGTCTTCCGAGGCCGGGGCCTCGGTCTCGGCGGCGGCGGTGTCCTCGGCCGGAGCCTCGTCGGCGGCGGGCGCCTCGGTGGTCTCCTCGGCAGCCGGGGCGGCGGCCTTCTCGTCCTTCGCGAACTTCGTCTTGCGAGCGCGCTCGGCTTCCGAAGTCACCGTCTTCTCGGCCACCAGCTCGATGACGGCCATGGCGGCGTTGTCGCCCTTGCGCGGCATCGTCTTGGTGATCCGGGTGTAGCCACCCGGACGCTCCGCGAAGTGCGGACCGATCTCGGCGAACAGCTTGTGCAGGACGTCCTTGTCACGGACGACCTTGTGCACCTGACGACGGTTGTGCAGGTCGCCCCGCTTCGCCTTCGTGATCAGCTTCTCGGCCAGCGGGCGGACCCGGCGGGCCTTCGCCTCGGTGGTCGTGATCTTGCCGTGCTCGAACAGCTGCGTGGCCAAGTTGGCCAGGATCAGCCGCTCGTGCGCGGACGACCCGCCGAGCCGGGCTCCCTTGGTAGGGGTGGGCATTGGTTCTCCTAGTTCAGCTCACAGCGTCCAGGCACACGGCCTCAGAGCTGCTCGGTCTCTGCGTAGTCCTGGCCATCGTCGTGGCCGTCCGAAATCCCGTCGGCGATGCCACCGACACCCTCCGACCAGCCTTCACCGTCGTAGCTGGCGGCCGCCGCGGTCGGGTCGAACCCGGGCGGGCTGTCCTTCAGCGCGAGACCGAGGCCGACGAGCTTCAGCTTGACCTCGTCGATCGACTTGGCGCCGAAGTTGCGGATGTCGAGCAGGTCCGCCTCGCTGCGCGAGACGAGCTCGCCCACCGTGTGGATGCCCTCGCGCTTGAGGCAGTTGTACGACCGGACGGTGAGGTCCAGGTCCTCGATCGGCATCGCGTAGGCGGCGATGGTGTCCGCTTCCTGCGGCGACGGGCCGATCTCGATGCCCTCGGCGTCGACGTTCAGCTCGCGGGCGAGACCGAACAGCTCCACCAGCGTCTTGCCGGCCGACGCGACCGCGTCGCGCGGCGTGATCGACGGCTTGGTCTCGACGTCCAGGATCAGCTTGTCGAAGTCGGTGCGCTGCTCGACACGGGTGGCCTCGACCTTGTACGTCACCTTGAGCACCGGCGAGTAGATCGAGTCGACCGGGATCCGGCCGATCTCCGCGCCCGCCTGCTTGTTCTGCAGGGCCGGAACGTAACCGCGGCCGCGCTCGACGACGAGCTCGATCTCGAGCTTGCCCTTGCCGTTCAGCGACGCGATGTGCAGATCCGGGTTGTGCACGGTGACACCCGCCGGCGGCACGATGTCGGCCGCCGTGACCTCACCCGGGCCCTGCTTGCGCAGGTACATGGTGACCGGCTCGTCCTCTTCCGAGGACACCACGAGCTCCTTGAGGTTCAGGATGATGTCGGTGACGTCTTCCTTCACCCCCGGGACGGTGGTGAACTCGTGCAGCACGCCGTCGATGCGGATGCTCGTCACGGCCGCGCCCGGGATGGACGACAGCAGCGTACGACGCAGCGAGTTGCCGAGCGTGTAGCCGAAGCCGGGCTCCAGCGGTTCGATGGTGAACCGGGAGCGGGTCTCGTTGACCGTCTCTTCGCCGAGAGCCGGCCGCTGGGAAATCAGCATTCTTCCTAGTTCCTTTCCAGACGACGCCCGCCATATGACGTCGAAGGGATGGCGCGGCGGCGGCGCACCTGTCGCGCCGCCGCCCTGTCCGACAGGGCCGGACTACTTCGAGTAGAGCTCGACGATCAGCTGTTCCTGAACCGGAACGTCGATCTGCGCACGCTCCGGCAGCTGGTGGACCAGCACGCGGAGGTTGGACTGGACGACCTGCAGCCACGCCGGGATCGGGCGGTCGCCGAAGGACTCCTTCGCCGCGACGAAGGGCAGCATGCCCATCGACTTCGGGCGCACGTCGATGATGTCCCACTTGGTGACCTGGAACGACGGGACGTTCACCTTCTGGCCGTTGACCACGAAGTGGCCGTGGCTCACCAGCTGACGCGCCTGGCGGCGGGTGCGGGCGATGCCGGCGCGGTAGATCACGTTGTCCAGACGGGACTCGAGGATCTGCAGCAGGTTCTCACCGGTCTTGCCCGGACGCCGGACGGCTTCCTTGTAGTACCGGACGAACTGACGCTCGAGAACGCCGTAGGTGTAGCGAGCCTTCTGCTTCTCCTGCGACTGCAGGAGGTACTCGGACTCCTTGATGCGCCCGCGGCCGTGCTGGCCCGGCGGGTAGGGGCGACGCTCGAAAGCCTGGTCGCCGCCGATGAGGTCAACCTTGAGGCGACGCGAAATACGCGTCGCGGGGCCGGTGTAACGAGCCATTTCTTCTTACTCCTCCCCGTTCCTCAGACCCGGCGCCGCTTGGGCGGGCGGCAGCCGTTGTGAGGCTGCGGGGTCACGTCCTGGATGGTGCCGACCTCGAGGCCGGCCGCCTGCAGCGAGCGGATCGCCGTCTCGCGGCCCGAACCCGGGCCCTTCACGAAGACGTCGACCTTCTTCATGCCGTGCTCGGCGGCCTTGCGGGCAGCGTTCTCGGCGGCCATCTGCGCGGCGAACGGGGTGGACTTGCGCGAGCCCTTGAAGCCCACGTGACCACTCGACGCCCACGCGATCACGGCACCGGTCGGGTCCGTGATCGAGACGATGGTGTTGTTGAAGGTGCTCTTGATGTGCGCGTGACCGTGCGCGACATTCTTCTTTTCCTTGCGGCGGACCTTCTTGGCCCCGGCCGCAGTACGAGACTTCGGTGGCATGTTCTGAGGGTTCTCCTGTTAGCGCGCGTTCTCTTGGTGAGCGGCGACCGCTTCGGCCTGGCCGCGCCGGATGATCGAACCGGCGTCGGTGTACAGGTTGCGGAGCGCCATCGGGCGGGCGTAGAGCGCCTTGGGCGAGACACAAGCCGAGCCGCGGCGCTGAACGCCACCCATCTGCACGACCTTCTTGCCCTGGACGCTCACTTCTTGCCAGCCTTCTTCTTGCCGGCGACCGTCTTCTTCGGACCCTTGCGGGTGCGGGCGTTCGTCTTCGTGCGCTGACCACGGACGGGAAGTCCGCGGCGCCAGCGAAGGCCCTCGTAGCACCCGATCTCGATCTTCCGACGGATGTCGGCGTTCACCTCACGGCGAAGGTCACCCTCGACCTTGAAGTTCTCTTCGATGTACGTACGCAGCTTCGCGAGGTCGTCATCGCTGAGGTCCTTGACGCGGGTGTCCGCGTTGAGCTCGGCAGCCTTGATGAGCTGCTTGGAGCGGGTACGGCCGATGCCGTAGATGTAGGTAAGCGCGATCTCCAACCGCTTCTCGCGGGGGAGGTCTACGCCAGCGAGTCGTGCCATTGGCGCTGATGCTCCTTCATTGAATTCATCTTCAGGTCTGCTCCCCGTCCGGTTCCGGGACCGACTCGCCTGTCGTGCCCTCGGCTTGCGCCTCGGGTGTCCCAGCCCCGGCCTGAAGTCCGGGGGTGAACCGGTTCACTCGCGTGACCCGGCAGGTGCGGGGAGGTTGTGTAGCCGTCAATCCACTCTGCTCGAGTGCTTGGCGATCAGCCCTGCCGCTGCTTGTGCCGCAGGTTCTCGCAGATCACCATGATCCGGCCGTGACGGCGGATCACCTTGCACTTGTCGCAGATCTTCTTGACGCTCGGCTGGACCTTCACGTCTTCTGCTCTCCTGCTGTTAGCTGCTCTTCGTGATCACTTGTAGCGGTAGACGATGCGACCACGAGAGAGGTCGTAGGGCGAGAGCTCCACGACAACCCTGTCCTCCGGCAGGATGCGGATGTAGTGCTGCCGCATCTTGCCGCTGATGTGAGCCAGGACCTTGTGACCGTTCTCCAACTCGACGCGGAACATCGCGTTGGGGAGCGGCTCGACTACGCGGCCTTCGACCTCGATGGCCCCGTCTTTCTTCGCCATGTCCTCCGCTTTTCCCTGTCGGTATCGTCTGTCGCCACACCTGATCAACTCGAGCACTAGTGCTGGGTCGGGTGTTGCGTGGCACACTGGTGCCCGGTTCCCCTAGAGACCGTGAATTCACGAGCGCGCAGGATCCGGGCGCGATAAGTGCGCCGACTTGACAGTGTACGCATGTCGTGTCGCGACCCCCAAACCGGGGGTGACCATGCTAAAGGCGCGTGCAGGTGGACGTGACGGCGATCACCACTTGTGGGTGAATGCGCAGGTCAGGAGTCCTCGGGGGCGGTGAGCACCCAGGGGCCGTCTTCGGTGATCGCGACGGTGTGCTCCCAGTGGGCCGCGCGGGAGCCGTCGGCCGTGACCACGGTCCAGCCGTCGTCCAGCTCGCGGGTCTCGCCGCCGCCGCCGGTCAGCATCGGCTCGATGGCCAGGGCCATGCCCGGCTTGAGCCGCGGGCCCTTGCCCGGCTTGCCGACGTTCGGCAGGAACGGGTCCATGTGCATCTGGCGGCCGATGCCGTGGCCGCCGTACTCGAGGATCATCCCGTAGTCGATGCCGTCGTCGCGGCCCGCGCGCTCGGCGGCGGACTGGACGGCGAAGGAGATGTCGGTGAGCCGGCCGCCGGGGGCGACCGCCTCGATGCCGGCCCACATCGCCGCCTCGGTGGCCGCGGACAGCGCGAGGTCGGCGTCGGCGACCTGGCCGATGGCCAGCGTGACGGCGGAGTCGCCGTGCCAGCCGTCGAGGATCGCGCCGCAGTCGACGGAGATGATGTCGCCGTCGGCCAGCACCTGGGTCTTCGCCGGGATGCCGTGCACGATCTGCTCGTTCACCGACGCGCAGATCGACGCCGGGAAGCCGTGGTAGCCCTTGAACGACGGCACCGCGCCGGCGTCCCGGATCGTCTGCTCGGCCAGCTCGTCGAGCTCGGCGGTGCTGACACCCGGCTTCGCGATGGCGCGGACCGCGGCGAGCGTGCGGGCGACGACCAGGCCGGCCGCCCGCATCGCCTGCAGCTCGTCCGGGGTCTTGACCTCGATCATGCGTCCGCGCCGGAGCACTTGCAGAACACGCAGTCCTCCGAGGTTCACGTGCGGTCGCGCAGGGCGGCCAGCACCCGCCCGGAGATCTCTTCGACGCTGCCGACCCCGTCGACAGTCACCAGGATGTCGGCGTAGTACTCGAGCAGCGGCGCCGTGTCCGAGACGTAGATCTGCTGACGGCGGCGGATGACCTCTTCGGTGTCGTCCGCGCGGCCGCGCGACATGAGCCGCCCGACGACGACGTCCTCCGGGACCTGCAGCTGGATCACCGCATCGAGCGACACGTCCGCGTCGCCCAGGATCTCGCCGAGGACCTCGGCCTGCTTCGTGTTGCGGGGGAAGCCGTCGAGCAGGAAGCCGATCTTGGCGTCCGGCTCGGCCAGCCGCTCGCGGACCATTTCGTTGGTCACCGAGTCGGGCACGAGCTCACCCGAGTCCAGGTAGCGCTTCGCCTCCTGGCCCAGCGGGGTCTCCTGGCCGACGTGCGCGCGGAACAGGTCACCGGTCGAGATGTGCGGGATGCGCAGCTGCTCGGACAGGGCCACCGCCTGCGTGCCCTTGCCCGCACCGGGCGGGCCGACGAGAACCAGGCGCGTCACTTCAAGAACCCTTCGTAGTTGCGCTGCATCAGCTGGCTTTCGATCTGCTTCACGGTGTCGAGGCCGACACCGACCATGATCAGCACAGCCGTGCCACCGAACGGGAAGTTCTGGTTGTTCCCGCTACCGGTCACCGACAGGAAGAAGTTCGGAAGGATCGCGATGATGCCCAGGTACAGCGAGCCGGGCAGGGTGATCCGGCCCAGGACGAAGCTGAGGTACTCGGCCGTCGGGCGGCCCGGGCGGATGCCCGGGATGAACCCGCCGAACTTCTTCATCTCTTCCGCACGCTCGTCCACGTTGAACGTGATCGTGATGTAGAAGTACGTGAAGAAGATGATCAGGCCGAAGTACAGCGCGATGTGCACCCAGCTGGACTGGTTCACGATGTAGTTCTTGATGAAGACCTGCCAGCCGGAGTTGCTGTTCTGGTCGCCGACGAGGCGGCTGATCAGGTCCGGCAGGTACAGCAGGGACGACGCGAAGATGACCGGGATGACGCCGGCCTGGTTGACCTTGATCGGCAGGTAGGTCGACGTGCCGCCGTACATCCGGCGGCCGATCATGCGCTTGGCGTACTGCACCGGGATCCGGCGCTGCCCCTGCTCGACGAAGATGACGCTGGCGATGATCACCAGGCCGAAGACGCAGACGATCGCCAGGCCCAGGCCACCGGCGTTGCTGAGGATGTTGCCGCCCTCGACCGGGATGCGCGCGGCGATGTTCAGGAAGATCAGGACGGACATGCCGTTGCCGACACCGCGCTCGGTGATCAGCTCGCCCAGCCACATCATGACGGCGGTGCCCGCGGTCATCGTGATGACGATGATGGCCAGCGAGTAGACGCTGTTGTCCGGGATGATCGGCGACTGGCAGTCGGGGAAGAGCTGCTTGCGGTCCGCGAGCGCGACCACGCCGGTGGCCTGCAGGATCGCCAGCGCGACCGTCAGGTACCGGGTGTACTGGGTCAGCTTGCCCTGGCCGGACTGCCCTTCCTTCTTCAGCTCCTCGAACCGCGGGATGACCACGGTGAGCAGCTGGATGATGATGCTCGCCGTGATGTACGGCATGATGCCGGTCGAGAAGAGCGACAGCTGCAGCAGCGCACCGCCGCTGAACAGGTTCAGCAGCTGGTAGACGCCCTCCTGCTGCGCCTGTGAGCTACAAGCCTGTACGGCACCGTACGAGATGCCGGGCGCCGGAATGGTCGCACCGATTCGGTAAACCGCGACGATGGCTAGCGTGAACAGGATCTTCTTGCGTAGATCCGGCGTCGCGAGAGCCGAGCGGAAGGCGCTGAGCACGCGGGGGACCTCCTCGGCGTCGTCGGCTGTCCTAACCGACGATCGGCTTGGCCGGCACGGGGCCGGCAGGAACACACAGCACTACTGGCACGCAAGCCAGGAACGCTTCGGGGCACACTCGTCCCGAAGCGTGTCGCCGACTCTAACAGCTTCACAGGGCGTGTCCGCAGTCCGTGTGCGTTTTCCGTACCAAGGTTGCTCCGGCGGGTTGATCCACATCGCCGTCTTGGCCGTATTCCTTGACAGATGTGGATCAGCTGTCCCCCGTCAGAGCCGTCCGTCGGCGCGCTGACCGGGCGCTTCGGGCTCGCCGGGCGCTTCGGGTTCTTCGGGGGGCAGGACGGTGATGGCGACGCCGGAGGGCGGGGTCGGGGTGTCGGCGTAGGCGACGGCCGGATCGGCCCAGCCGGGTGCCCGCCGCGGCAGGCAGGCCAGCACGGCGGCGGCGCCCGCGGCGACGGTCCCGCCGATCAGCAGCCACATCCCGGGGCCGAGGGTGACGTCGAGGCTCTCGCCACCGGTGGCGACGGACCACCCGATGCCGTCCATACCGACGGTGAGGACCACCCCGGCGGCGAAGACGGCCCCGCCGGCGACCAGCCACCGCCCCTGTCCAGGCCGAACGAAGGTGGCCAGCGCCCCGGCGACCAGCACGGCGACCGCGAGGAGCAGCGGGATGCCGACGGGTGAGCCGGTCTGGTCGGTGACCTCCTGGCCGGGGACTTCGAAGGAGCTGCCCCACGCGGTTTCGGTGACGGTCAGCTGGGCGTCGAGGAACCGCTGGACCGGGCCGAAGCTCTGGCGGATCAGGAAGAGCGGGAGGAAGGCGCCGAGCGCGGTCATCAGGGCGGCGGTGAGGGCGAGGAGGGGCGGCAGGAAGCGCAGGAGGGGGTTCGGGGCCGGGGCGGGGGTTTGCGGGGGCTCAGGGGCCGGTGGGGGCGCGACGGGGGTGCCGGGGAGCTGGGCGACGGGGAACGGGAGCTGCGCGGGGTGGGGCGCGCCGGGGTGGGGCATGCCGGGCGGTGGCTCGGCGACGGGCGGCGCGAACGTTTCACCGGCCTGCGGCACCTCGCGCGGCCACACCGGGGCGCCCAGCTCGGGACCCGCCGGCCGCGGCTCGACCGGGAACTGCAGCGGCTCCCCCTGCGGCGGCACCTCGGCAGAACGCGACTCCCCCGGCGCTCCCGCTCCCGGCTCCGGCCCGGCCGGCCGCGGGGCCTCGACGGGGAAGCTCAGCGGTGATTCCGCGGCGTCGTGTCCTGCCGGTTCGGGTGGGTGCTGCGACGGTCTGTCCACCTCTTGATCCTGCGTCCGGTTCCCCCGCCTCGGCAAGGCGTCTGTCCGGCCGACGCTCTCGGGCCGCGAACGCCGGAAGGCCCGCCTGGCGGACCAGGCGGGCCTTCCGGTTACTGCGAACTTCAGTTGGCGGTGACAGAGCCACCGGCCGCTTCGAGCTTCTCCTTGGCCGAACCCGAGAACGCGTCCGCCGTGACGTCCAGCTTGACGCCGTTCACGTCGCCGTTGCCCAGGACCTTGACCAGCTTGCCCTTGCGGACGAGGCCGGCCTGCGCGAGCTCCTCGGCGCCGATCTTGCCGCCGTCCGGGAAGACGCGGGCGATGTCGCCCACGTTCACCGGCTGGTACTCGGTGCGGAAGCGGTTCTTGAAGCCGCGGAGCTTCGGGAGCCGCATCTGGATGGGCATCTGCCCACCCTCGAACCGGGCCGGCACGTTCTTCCGGGCCTTGGTGCCCTTCGTACCGCGACCGGCCGTCTTGCCCTTCGAACCCTCACCACGGCCCACGCGGATCTTGTCGCGCTTGGCGCCCGGAGCCGGACGCAGGTGGTGGATCTTGATGGCCGTCATGCCTGAACCTCCTCGACCTCCACCAGGTGGCGGACGGTGTGGATCAGGCCGCGCACCTGGGGGGTGTCTTCACGCACGACGCTCTGGCGGATCTTGCGCAGCCCGAGGGTGCGCAGCGACTCGCGGTGAGCGTGCTTCGTGCCGATCTTGCTCTTGACCTGGGTGACCTTGAGCTGAGCCATGTCAGACCCCCTGGCCCGCACGCTGGCGCAGCATCCGGGCCGGCGCGACGTCCTCGAGCGGGAGACCGCGGCGGGCCGCGACCTCTTCGGGACGCTGCAGGCCCTTCAGGGCCGCCACGGTCGCGTGCACGATGTTGATCGCGTTGTCGGAGCCGAGCGACTTCGACAGCACGTCGTGGACACCCGCGCACTCCAGCACCGCGCGGACCGGGCCACCGGCGATGACGCCGGTACCGGCCGACGCCGGGCGGAGCAGCACGACACCGGCGGCTTCCTCACCCTGGATCGGGTGGGGAATGGTGCCGCCGACGCGGGGAACGCGGAAGAAGTTCTTCTTCGCTTCCTCGACGCCCTTGGCGATGGCCGCGGGAACTTCCTTGGCCTTGCCGTAGCCGACGCCGACCTGACCGTCGCCGTCGCCGACGACCACCAGGGCGGTGAAGCTGAAGCGACGACCACCCTTGACGACCTTGGCGACGCGGTTGATCGTCACGACCTTCTCGAGGTGCGGGGTCTTGTCCTGGGCCGCCCCGCCACGGCCGCTGTCGCGCCGGTCGCGGCGGTCGCGACGGTCACCGCGGTCGTTGCCGCCCTGCCCGCCGGGTCCACCCTGGCCGCCGCCGAATTGCCGTGTACGTCCCGGCATCAGGCTTTCCTTCCGTTAACAAGCTTCTGCATCGTCAGAACTCCAACCCCGCCTCACGGGCGGCGTCGGCGAGCGCGGCGATGCGGCCGTGGTAGGCGTTGCCCCCACGGTCGAACACCACAGCCGAGATCCCGGCGTTCTTGGCCCGCTCGGCGACGAGGGCCCCGACCTTGGCGGCCTTGGCCTTCTTGTCGCCGTCGGCCGCCCGGACGTCCGCCTCGAGGGTGGACGCCGACACCAGCGTGTGGCCGGCCAGGTCGTCGATCACCTGCACGGCGATGTGCCGCGAGGACCGCTTGACGACCAGGCGCGGGCGCTGCTCGGTGCCCGAGACCTTCTTGCGGAGCCGGAAGTGCCGACGGGCCTTCGCGACGCGGCGGCGGGTCGAGATGTCCTTGCCCACCGGCTTGCGCTTCGTAGTCGTGTCGCTCATGATCACTTACCCGTCTTTCCGACCTTGCGGCGGATCTTCTCACCCTCGTAGCGCAGGCCCTTGCCCTTGTACGGGTCCGGGCGCCGCAGCTTGCGGATGACGGCCGAGATCTGGCCGACCTTCTGCTTGTCGATGCCCGAGACCGAGAACCGGGTCGGCGTCTCCACCTTGAAGGTGATGCCTTCCGGGGCCTCGATCTTGACCGGGTGCGAGTAACCGAGGGCGAACTCGAGGTCCGAGCCCTTGGCCTGCACGCGGTAACCCACGCCGTGGATTTCCATCTTCTTCTCGTAGCCGGCGGTGACGCCGACGACGAGGTTGTTCACCAGCGTGCGGGTGAGCCCGTGCAGCGCCTTCGAGGTGCGCTCGTCGTCCGGGCGCTTCACCAGCAGCGTGCCGTCTTCGTCGCGCTCGACGGTGATCGGCTCGGCGACGGTGTGCTCGAGGGTGCCCTTGGGCCCCTTGACCTTGATCTGCTGACCGTCGATGGTCACCTCGACCCCGGAAGGGACGGCGACCGGCAGCTTTCCGATGCGTGACATGCCTGTTCCCCTTCCCTTACCAGACGTAGGCGAGGACTTCGCCGCCCACGCTGTTGCGCTTGGCCTGCCGGTCCGTCTGCAGGCCACCGGACGTCGAAATGATCGCGATGCCCAGGCCGCCGAGGACCGACGGCAGTTCGGTGGACTTTGCGTAGACCCGCAGACCGGGCTTGGAGACGCGCCGCAGGCCGGCGATGCTCCGCTCACGGTTGGGGCCGTACTTGAGCTCGACGACGAGGTTCTTGTGCTTCTCGCCCGGCTCGTCGTGGTAACCCGCGATGTAGCCCTCGCGCTTGAGGATCTCGGCGATGTTCGCCTTGAGCTTCGAGTGCGGGAGCTTGACCTCGTCGTGGTACGCCGAGTTCGCGTTGCGCAGACGCGTCAAGAAGTCTGCGATGGGGTCGGTCATCGTCATGGTGACCTGTCAACCTTTCTCGCCTGGTTCCCCGCCGCCCGGTACACGGGCGGCAGGGCCTGTGGCGAATCTGGAGTTAAAAAGAAGCTCTTACCAGCTGGACTTGCGGACGCCGGGCAGCTCGCCCGCGTGCGCCATCTCGCGAAGGCAGATCCGGCAGAGCCCGAACTTGCGGAACACGGCGTGCGGGCGGCCGCACCGCTGGCAGCGGGTGTAGGCGCGCACGGCGAACTTCGGCTTCTTCGCGGCCTTGTGGACCAGTGCTTTCTTGGCCATCGGCTCAGTTCTCCTTGAACGGGAAGCCGAGCTTGCGCAGCAGCGCCCGGCCCTCGTCGTCGTTCGTGGCGGTCGTGACGACGGTGACGTCCATGCCGCGGGGGCGGTCGATGGAGTCGGGGTCGATCTCGTGGAACATCGACTGCTCGTTGAGACCGAAGGTGTAGTTGCCGTGGCCGTCGAACTGCTTCGGCGAAAGCCCGCGGAAGTCGCGGATACGCGGCAGCGCGATGGTCAGCAGCCGGTCGAGGAACTCCCACATCCGGTCGCCGCGCAGCGTGACGCGCGCGCCGATCGGCTGGCCCTCGCGCAGCTTGAACTGCGCGATGGACTTGCGGGCCTTCCGGACCTCGGGCTTCTGACCGGTGATCAGGGCGAGGTCCTTGACCGCGCCCTCGATCAGCTTGCTGTCACGGGCGGCGTCACCGACACCCATGTTCACGACGACCTTGACCACGCCCGGGATCTGGTGGACGTTGGCGAAGGAGAACTCAGCCTGCAGCTGGCCCTTGATTTCCTCGCGGTACCGCACCTTGAGGCGCGGAGAGGTCTTCTCTGCGGTGGTCATCAGATGTCCTTACCGTTCCGGCGCGAGATCCGGACCTTCTTGCCGTCCTCGCCGATGCGGTAACCCACCCGGGCCGGCTTGCCGTCCGCGTCGACGACCATCACGTTCGAGACGTGGATGGGCGCCTCCTGCGTGACGATGCCGCCGGACTGCGCGCCGCGCTGGGTCTGGCTGATCCGCGTGTGCTTCTTGATCCGGTTCACGCCCTCGACCAGCACGCGCTCGCGCTCGGGGTAGGCCTGGATGACCTTGCCCTTGGCGCCCTTGTCCTTGCCGGCGATGACGACGACCGTGTCGCCCTTCTTCACCTTCATCACAGCACCTCCGGCGCGAGCGAAATGATCTTCATGAACTTTCGGTCGCGCAGCTCGCGGCCCACCGGGCCGAAGATGCGGGTGCCGCGGGGCTCGTTGTCGTTCTTGATGAGCACGGCGGCGTTCTCGTCGAACCGGATGTAGGAACCGTCCGGACGACGGCGCTCCTTGACCGTGCGGACGATGACAGCCTTGACGACGTCGCCCTTCTTCACCCCGGCAGCCGGGATGGCGTCCTTCACGGTGGCGACGATGATGTCGCCGATGCCGGCGTAGCGCCGCCCGGAGCCACCGAGAACCCGGATGCAGAGGATTTCCTTCGCACCCGTGTTGTCGGCTACCCGAAGCCGCGACTCCTGCTGGATCACGTCTACTCCTGTATGTCGCGCCGGTTCTCGCGGGGAAACCCGCGAGCCTTGCGGAACTAAGAACTCCGAAGAGCCCTGCTTACTTGGCCTTCTCCACGATCTGCACCAGGCGCCAGCGCTTCGTCGCCGACAGCGGGCGGGTCTCCATCAGGGTGACCCGGTCGCCCACGCCCGCCTCGTTGTTCTCGTCGTGCACCTTCACCTTGGAGGTGGAGCGGACGACCTTCGAGTAACGGGGGTGCTTCTTGCGGTCCTCGAGCTCGACCACGATCGTCTTGTTCATCTTGTCCGAGACGACGTAGCCCTCGCGGACCTTGCGGTCGTTCCGGGCCGGCGTCTCGGTGGTGGGCTCGCTCATGCGGCACCTTCACTCTCGGCGTCGGGGGCAACGGACAGGCCGAGTTCGCGCTCGCGCATGACCGTGTAGATCCGCGCGATGTCCGTGCGGACGGTGCGCAGACGGCGGTTGTTGTCGAGCTGCCCGGTCGCCATCTGGAAGCGGAGGTTGAACAGCTCCTCCTTGTACTCCTTCAGACGCAGGACGAGCTCTTCCGCGGTGAGCTCACGCAGCTCCGATGCCTGGGCAGCACCTGCCTTCGCCATCAGAACTCACCACCTTCACGGGTCACGATGCGGCACTTCATGGGCAGCTTGTGGATCGCGCGGCGCAGCGCCTCGCGAGCCGTCTCCTCGTTCGGGAACGAGATCTCGAACATCACGCGGCCCGGCTTCACGTTGGCGATCCACCACTCGGGCGAACCCTTACCGGAACCCATGCGGGTTTCGGCCGGCTTCTTGGTCAGCGGGCGGTCCGGGTAGATGGTCGTCCACACCTTGCCACCACGCTTGATGTGACGGGTCATGGCGATACGAGCGGACTCGATCTGCCGGTTCGTCACGTAGCTGTGCTCAAGCGCCTGGATGCCGTACTCGCCGAAGCTGACCTTCGTGCCACCCTTGGCGGCGCCGTGGCGCTTCGGGGAGTGCTGCTTCCGGTGCTTGACCCTGCGCGGGATGAGCACGTCTCAGCCCTCCGTCTTTTCTGCGGTCTCGGTGGCCGGGGCCGCCGGGGCCTCGGTCGTGGCGGCAGCGGCCGCACGACCGGCTTCGGTCGAGGTGGCGGTCGTGCCCGAGGCGCCGGAACGACGCGGACGGGACGGCCGGTCGCTGCGGTCGCGGTCACGACCACCGCGCGGCGCGCGCTCGGCGGCGTCACGGGCTTCGCGAGCCTTCAGGCCACCGACGAGCTCACCCTTGTAGATCCACACCTTGACGCCGATGCGGCCGAACGTCGTCTTGGCCTCGAAGAAGCCGTAGTCGATGTCGGCGCGCAGCGTGTGCAGCGGGACCCGGCCGTCGCGGTAGTGCTCGGAGCGGGACATCTCGGCACCGCCGAGACGACCGCCGCACTGCACGCGGATGCCCTTGACCTGCGGCGAGCGCATGGAGGTCTGGATCGCCTTCCGCATCGCGCGGCGGAACGCCACGCGGTTGGACAGCTGCTCCGCGACCGCCTGGGCGACGAGCTGGGCGTCGGCCTCGGGGTTCTTGACCTCGAGGATGTTCAGCTGGACCTGCTTCTTGGTCAGCTTCTCCAGCGCGCCGCGGATCCGGTCGGCCTCCGCGCCGCGGCGGCCGATGACGATGCCCGGCCGGGCGGTGTGGATGTCCACGCGGACGCGGTCACGGGTGCGCTCGATCTCGACCTTGGAGATGCCGGCGCGCTCCATGCCCGTGGCGAGGAGCTTCCGGATCTTGACGTCCTCGGCCACGTACTCGGCGTACTGCTTGTCGGCGTACCAGCGCGACTTCCAGTCCGTGGTGATACCCAGGCGGAAACCGTGCGGGTTGATCTTCTGGCCCACTACCGGCCACCTGCCTTCTTCTTGCTCTGAGCCTTCTGCGCGACGGCGGGACGCGACTCCACCTCGACGGTGATGTGGCTGGTCCGCTTGCGGATCCGGTACGCGCGGCCCTGGGCCCGCGGCCGGATGCGCTTGAGGGTCGGGCCCTCGTCGGCGTACGCGTTCTTGACCCAGAGCGTCTCCGGGTCCAGCTGAAGGTTGTTCTCGGCGTTGGCCACGGCGCTGGCGAGCACCTTCGCGACCGGCTCGCTGGCCGCCTGGGGGGCGAACCGGAGCACGGCCAAGGCGTCGGCGGCGCTACGTCCCTTGATGAGCTCGATCACCCGGCGCACCTTGGTCGGCGAGTCCCGGACGAAGCGAGCCCGCGCGTACGCCGTAGGCAGAGCCTCGGTCGTCGCGTCGTTCTGGGCGTTCATCGCTACTTCCCTTGTTCTCTCTCGTGCCCGCTCAGCGGCGGCGCGACTTGCGGTCGTCCTTGATGTGGCCCTTGAAGGTCCGCGTCGGGGCGAACTCGCCCAGCTTGTGACCCACCATCGCCTCGGTGACGAACACCGGGACGTGCTTGCGGCCGTCGTGCACCGCGATCGTGTGTCCCAGGAAGTCCGGGATGATCGTCGAGCGGCGCGACCAGGTCTTGATGACCGTCTTCTTGCCCGATTCGTTCAGCGCGTCCACCTTCTTGAGCAGGTGGTCGTCCACGAACGGGCCCTTCTTAAGGCTGCGTGGCATGTGCTTCTACCTCCCTGCTCAGCGCTTGTTCTTGCCGGTGCGACGGCGGCGGACGATGAGGGCGTCGGACGCCTTGCGGCGACGCGTGCGGCCCTCGGGCTTACCGTTCGGGTTGACCGGGTGGCGACCACCGGAGGTCTTGCCCTCACCACCACCGTGCGGGTGGTCGACCGGGTTCATGACGACACCGCGGACCGTGGGGCGCTTGCCGCGCCAGCGGTTGCGGCCGGCCTTGCCCCAGTTGATGTTGGCGTGCTCGGAGTTGCCGACCTCGCCGACCGTGGCGCGGTTGCGCACGTCCACGTTGCGGATCTCGCCCGAGGGGAGACGCAGCTGGGCGTACGGACCGTCCTTGGCGACGAGCTGCACCTTCGCGCCCGCGGACCGCGCCATCTTCGCGCCGCCGCCGGGGCGGAGCTCGATCGCGTGGATCACGGTGCCGACCGGGATGTTGCGCAGCGGCAGGTTGTTGCCCGGCTTGATGTCGGCCCGGGGGCCGTTCTCGACGGTGTCGCCCTGCTTCAGCTTCTCCGGCGCGATGATGTAGCGCTTCTCGCCGTCGGCGTAGTGCAGCAGCGCGATGCGAGCGGACCGGTTGGGGTCGTACTCGATGTGCGCGACCTTGGCGGGGATGCCGTCCTTGTCATTGCGACGGAAGTCGATGACGCGGTAGGCGCGCTTGTGGCCGCCACCCTTGTGCCGGGTGGTGATCTTGCCGGACGAGTTACGACCGCCCGAACCGCTCAGCGGACGAAGCAGCGACTTCTCCGGGGTGGAGCGGGTGATCTCGGCGAAGTCCGAGACGCTCGAACCGCGACGACCCGGGGTCGTCGGCTTGTACTTGCGGATGCCCATTGTCAGCTCAGTCCTTTACGCGGTGGGTCCGCCGAAGATCTCGATCGCCTTGCTCTCGGGCGAAAGAGTCACGATGGCGCGCTTGGTGTCCTTGCGCTTGCCGAAGCCGGCGCGAGTCCGCTTCCGCTTGCCCTGGCGGTTGGCCGTGTTGACGCTGACCACCTTGACGCCGAACACCTTCTCGACCGCGATCTTGATCTGGGTCTTGTTGGCGTCCGGGCGGACGATGAACGTGTACTTGTGGTCCTCGAGCAGCCCGTAGGACTTCTCGGAGATGACCGGCGCGAGCAGGATGTCGCGGGGGTCCGGAATGGCGACCGAACTCACTTCTCGTCACTCCCTTCCGTGACCTCGCCCGACCGCGCGGAGGCCTTGACGGTCTTTCCGCGGGCGGGGCCGGCGACGAACGCGTCGTACGCGGCCTTGGTGAACACGACGTCGTCGTTGACCAGCACGTCGTAGGTGTTGAGCTGGTCGGCCCAGAGGATGTGCACCTCGGGCAGGTTCCGCAGGGAAACCCAGCTCAGCTCGTCGGCCCGGTCCAGCACCACGAGCACGCGCTTCGCGGCCGTGACGGCGGCGAGCACGGCCTTGGCGGCCTTGGTCGACGGCTTCTCGCCGGTCACCAGCTCGGTGACGACGTGCAGCTGGCCGGCGCGGGCCCGGTCGGAGAGGGCGCCACGCAGGGCGGCGGCCTTCATCTTCTTCGGGGTGCGCTGGGAGTAGTCACGCGGCGTGGGGCCGTGGACGACGCCACCACCGGCGAACTGCGGCGCGCGGGTCGAACCCTGGCGGGCACGGCCGGTGCCCTTCTGGCGGTACGGCTTCTTGCCGCCACCGCGAACCTCACCACGGGTCTTCGTGTCGTGCGTGCCCTGGCGCGCGGCGGCCTGCTGGGCCACCACGACCTGGTGCATGAGCGCGACATTGGCCTGCACGTCGAAGATCTCCGCGGGGAGGTCGACCGTGCCGTCGGCTTTACCGGCCGGGGTCTTCAGCTCGACGCTTGTCATTCGGAGTTACCACCCTTCGCGGCGCTGCGCACGAACAGCAGGCCGCCCTTGGGACCGGGCACAGCGCCCTTGATCAGCAGCAGGCCGTCCTCGGCACGCACGGCGTGCACGGTCAGGTTCTGCGTGGTGACCCGGTCGTTGCCCATCCGGCCCGCCATGCGCAGGCCCTTGAAGACGCGGCCGGGGGTGGCGCAGCCACCGATGGAACCCGGCTTGCGGTGCACGGCCTGGGCACCGTGGCTCGCGCCCTGGCCCTTGAAGCCGTGGCGCTTCATGACACCGGCGTAGCCCTTGCCCTTGCTGGTACCGGTCACGTCGACCTCGACGCCGGCGGCGAACACCTCGGCGGTGATCTCCTGGCCGACCTCGTAGGTCTCGGCGTCGGTGGTACGCAGCTCCGCGAGGAAGCGCCGCGGGGTCACGCCCGCCTTGTCGTAGTGGCCGGTGCGCGGCTTGTTCACCTTGCGCGGGTCGACCGCGCCGAACGCCAGCTGCACGGCCTTGTAGCCGTCCTTCTCCTGGGTCCGAACCTGGGTGACCACGTTCGGACCGGCCTTCACGACGGTGACCGGGACAACCCGGTTCTGCTCGTCGAAGACCTGGGTCATGCCGAGCTTGGTGCCCAGGATGCCCTTCATCTGCCTGTCAGACATGTGAGTCTCTTATCTCCGCCGCTCGCCCAACGCTTACTGGATGTTGACGTCGACGCTCGCCGGCAGGTCGATGCGCATGAGCGCGTCGACCGTCTTCGGCGTCGGGTCGAGGATGTCGATCAGACGCTTGTGCGTGCGCATCTCGAAGTGCTCGCGCGAGTCCTTGTACTTGTGCGGCGAGCGGATGACGCAGTAAACGTTCTTCTCGGTGGGCAGCGGCACCGGCCCGACAACACGGGCGCCGGTGCGCGTGACCGTCTCCACGATCTTGCGCGCCGAGGTGTCGATCGCCTCGTGGTCGTAGGCCTTGAGCCGGATGCGGATCTTCTGTCCCGCCATGGTGGCTGCTCGTTCCTTGTCGTCTCGTGCCGCTATCTCACAAACCCCGCCTGGATGTCGCCACCCTGGCCGGGTTTCCGCAGTTCAACGGCCCTGTCCCCGGTCCACGCGGTCGGGCGTGTCGCGCCCGACGCACAGACGGATCCCGCGGGATCGTCGTCTTGCCTGGTCTTCCTCAACGTGAGGAGGCTATGAGCCGGCTGTGCTCTTGCAAGAACACCGTCTCACTGCCTTTGCCCGCTCGCCTGCAACCCGAAGGAAGAGCTCGGCGGACCGTGGCCACTCGCACCGGAGCGGCCGGACCCTCGACGAGGATCGGCCGCCCCAGGACGAGCAACCTGAATAGTGTCGCACACGTGATTTGACGCCCCGAACCCGGGGGTGTATTGCCCCGGGTGGGGCGCCTAAATCACTTGTTGATCTTGGTGACCTGGCCCGCGCCGACGGTCCGGCCACCCTCGCGGATGGCGAAGCGCAGACCCTCGTCCATCGCGACCGGCTGGATCAGCGCGACCGTGATGTCGGTGTTGTCGCCCGGCATGACCATCTCGGTGCCCTCGGGGAGGGTCACGACGCCGGTCACGTCGGTGGTGCGGAAGTAGAACTGCGGGCGGTAGTTGTTGAAGAACGGGGTGTGACGGCCACCCTCGTCCTTCGACAGGATGTAGACCCGGCCCTCGAAGTCGGTGTGCGGGGTGGTGGTGCCCGGCTTCACGACGACCTGACCGCGCTCGACGTCCTCGCGCTTGATGCCGCGGACGAGGAGGCCGACGTTGTCGCCCGCCTGGCCCGAGTCGAGCAGCTTGCGGAACATCTCGACACCGGTGACGGTGGTCTTGGTCGACTTCTCGCGGATACCCACGATCTCGACCTCTTCGTTGACGTTGATCTGGCCGCGCTCGACGCGACCGGTCACCACGGTGCCACGACCGGTGATGGTGAAGACGTCCTCGATCGGCATCAGGAACGGCTTGTCGAGCTCGCGCACCGGGTCCGGCACGTTGTCATCGACGGCGCTCATCAGCTCGAGAACGGCCTCGGACCACTTCTCGTCGCCCTCGAGGGCCTTCAGGCCGGAAACGCGCACGACCGGCGCGTCGTCGCCCGGGAACTCCTGCGAGGACAGCAGCTCGCGGACCTCCAGCTCGACGAGCTCGAGGATCTCCTCGTCGTCGACCATGTCGGCCTTGTTCAGCGCGACCACGATGTAGGGCACGCCGACCTGGCGGGCGAGCAGCACGTGCTCACGGGTCTGCGGCATCGGGCCGTCGGTGGCGGCCACGACCAGGATCGCGCCGTCCATCTGGGCGGCACCGGTGATCATGTTCTTGATGTAGTCCGCGTGACCCGGGGCGTCCACGTGCGCGTAGTGACGCTTCTCGGTCTGGTACTCGACGTGCGAGATGTTGATCGTGATGCCGCGCTGCTTCTCTTCCGGCGCGTTGTCGATCTGGTCGAACGCCCGCGACTCGTTCAGCTCCGGGTACTTGTCGTGCAGCACCTTGGTGATGGCCGCGGTCAGAGTCGTCTTGCCGTGGTCAACGTGACCGATGGTGCCGATGTTGACGTGCGGCTTGGTCCGCTCGAATTTCGCCTTCGCCACTGGAATGTCCTCCTGGACTGATTTCGCTTTGTGCTCGTGGGGCGGCGTGGCTGCCGCCCCACGATTGTTCCTTCGTCGGTGCTGCGGACGTTCAGGAGAGTCCCTTAATGCCCGCGAGCGCTGAGGGAGTTACTCCCCCGTCGCCTTCGCGATGATTTCCTTCGCGACGTTCGCGGGAACCTCGGCGTAGGAGTCGAACAACATGGAGTAGTTCGCCCGGCCCTGGGTGCGGGACCGGAGGTCACCGACGTAGCCGAACATCTCCGACAGCGGGACCAGCGCCTTCACGACGCGGATGCCCGCACGCTCCTCCATGGCCTGGATCTGACCACGGCGGGAGTTGAGGTCACCGATGACGTCACCCATGTAGTCCTCGGGCGTGGTCACCTCGACCGCCATCATCGGCTCCAGGATCACCGGGCCGGCCTTCTTCGCGGCTTCCTTCATCGCCATGGAACCGGCGATCTTGAACGCCATCTCCGAAGAGTCGACCTCGTGGTAAGCACCGTCCAACAGGGTGAACTTCAACCCGACGAGCGGGTAGCCGGCCAGGACGCCGTACTGCATCGCGTCCTGCGCGCCCGCGTCCACCGACGGGATGTACTCCCGCGGCACGCGGCCACCGGTCACCTTGTTGTCGAACTCGTAGAGCGCGCCGTCGGTGCGCTCGAGCGGCTCCAGCTTCACGATGACCTTCGCGAACTGGCCGGAACCACCGGTCTGCTTCTTGTGGACGTAGTCGAGCTTGTCGACCGTCTTCTTGATCGTCTCACGGTAGGCGACCTGCGGCTTGCCGATGTTCGCCTCGACCTTGTAGTCGGACTTCATCCGGTTCACCAGCACCTCGAGGTGCAGCTCGCCCATGCCCGCGATGATCGTCTGGCCGGTGTCCTCGTCCAGCTTGACCTGGAACGTCGGGTCCTCTTCGGCCAGCTTCTGGATCGCCAGGGACAGCTTCTCCTGGTCGGCCTTCGTCTTCGGTTCGATCGCGACCCGGATGACCGGCTCGGGGAACGTCATCGACTCCAGCACGATCGGGTTCTGCGGGTCCGCCAGGGTGTCACCCGTGGTGGTGTCCTTCAGACCGATGACCGCGTAGATGTGGCCGACCTGGGCGTCGTCGACCGGGTTCTCCTTGTTGGAGTGCATCTGGAAGATCTTCCCGATGCGCTCCTTGCGCTCCTTGGTCGCGTTGATGACCTGCGCGCCGGCGGCGACCTTGCCCGAGTACACCCGGATGTAGGTCAGCTTGCCGAAGAACGGATGCGCGGCGATCTTGAACGCGAGCGCGGCGAACGGCTCGTCGACCGACGCCTTGCGGGTGGCCACGGTCTCGCCGTCGGGCAGCAGGCCCTCGACGGCCGGGACGTCCAGCGGGGTCGGCAGGTAGTCGATGACCGCGTCGAGCATGGGCTGCACGCCCTTGTTCTTGAACGCGGAACCGGCCAGCACCGGGAAGACCTGGCTGGTGATGGTGAGCTTCCGGATGCCGGCCTTGATCTCGGCCTCCGTCAGCTCCTCACCCTCGAGGAACTTCTCCATCAGCGCGTCGTCCGCCTCGGCGACGGTCTCGACGAGCTTCTCGCGGTACTCCGCGGCCTTGTCGGCCAGCTCGGCGGGGATGTCCTCGACCGAGTAGTCCTCGCCCTTCTGGACCTCGCCGCGCCAGGTCAGCGCCTTCATGCGGACCAGGTCGACGACGCCTTCGAAGTCGTTCTCGGCGCCGATCGGCAGCTGGATGACCAGCGGGCGGACGCCGAGGCGGTCCACGATGGTCTTCACGGTGTAGTAGAAGTCCGCGCCCAGCTTGTCCATCTTGTTGACGAAGCAGATGCGCGGGACGTCGTACTTGTCCGCCTGCCGCCAGACCTGCTCCGACTGCGGCTCGACGCCCTCCTTGCCGTCGAAGACGGCGACCGCACCGTCGAGCACCCGCAGGTTCCGCTCCACCTCGACGGTGAAGTCGACGTGCCCGGGGGTGTCGATGATGTTGATCTGGTGGTCGTCCCAGAAGGTGGTGGTGGCAGCCGAGGTGATGGTGATACCCCGCTTCTGCTCCTCCTCCATCCAGTCCATGGTGGCGGCGCCGTCGTGGACTTCACCGATCTTGTAGTTGACCCCGGTGTAGAACAGGATCCGCTCGGTGGTGGTCGTCTTCCCGGCGTCGATGTGGGCCATGATGCCGATGTTGCGGACCTTGTTCAGGTCGGTCAGCACTTCACGTGCCACGAGAGTGTTCCCCTGTTCTCAAGCTTGGGGCCCGGCATGGCTTGGTCGACAGCCGGGCGGTCATCACCAGCGGTAGTGCGCGAAGGCCCGGTTGGACTCGGCCATCTTGTGCGTGTCTTCGCGACGCTTCACGGAGGCACCGAGGCCGTTGGAAGCGTCCAGGAGCTCGTTCTGCAGGCGCTCGATCATCGTCTTCTCGCGGCGGGCCTGCGAGAAGGAGACCAGCCAGCGCAGCGCCAGCGTGGTGGAGCGGCCCGGCTTGACCTCGATCGGCACCTGGTAGGTGGCGCCACCGACGCGGCGGCTCTTCACCTCGATGGTGGGCTTCACGTTGTCGAGGGCGCGCTTCAGCGTGACGACCGGGTCGGTGCCGGTCTTCTCGCGAGCGCCTTCGAGCGCGCCGTACACGATGCGCTCGGCCAGGGACCGCTTCCCGTCCTTCAGCACCTTGTTCACCAGCTGGGTGACCAGCGGGGAGGCGTAGACGGGGTCGGAGATCAGCGGCCGCTTCGGGGCCGGACCCTTGCGGGGCATTAGCTCTTCTCCTTCTTCGCGCCGTACCGGCTGCGCGCCTGCTTGCGGTTCTTGACACCCTGGGTGTCGAGCGAACCGCGGATGATCTTGTAACGGACACCCGGAAGGTCCTTCACACGACCACCGCGCACGAGCACCATCGAGTGCTCCTGCAGGTTGTGGCCCTCACCGGGGATGTAGGCGGTGACCTCGATGCCGCTGGTCAGCTTCACACGCGCGACCTTGCGCAGCGCCGAGTTCGGCTTCTTGGGGGTCGTGGTGTACACGCGAGTGCACACGCCGCGCCGCTGCGGGCTCCCCTTGAGGGCCGCCGTCTTCTGCTTGGCAGCCTTGTCCTGGCGGCCCTTGCGGACCAGCTGCTGGATCGTGGGCAATGGACCAGCTTCCTGTCGTGATCTGCTTCTTCGTGTCTTCACCGGCCCCCGCGGTCGGGCGTGTCGGCCCGCGTCACGGTCTCGCGACCGGTAACTTCCCGGAGGGATTTCCGTCGGAACCCCGACCTGCCGAAGCCGGTGACCGGGTGCGTGAGCACCCCGCCCATGCGCACGGCACGCGGAGCGGCCCGACGCATGCCGGGCACGGTCTCCAAAGATACCCGCCCGGATCCGGGAGGAGCGCGGCGGGGGGTCTGTAGGTCGACGAACCTCCAGCGTACCTCTCAACGCCGTGCGGCCGCGGGACATTCCCACGCCTCGGGTGCCGTGAGGTGCGCGGGGGTCGGGCCGGAGCGGTTCGCTGCTCGTTCAACGACTCGGGGGCCCGGGGCATTCCGGCGAGACAGTGTTACTACGTCGCCGCGCAGGGCCGGCCCTTCGCTTGCGGCTCAGCCCGCCCGGCCCGCGGGCAGAGCGATGCCGAAGCGGTTCGACGGCCGTGGTCCCGGGACCGCGCGGCCGGGCGCCGCCGCGGTTCGCCGGCTGCCGACGTGCGCCGGCGGTGGTGCGCCCACCCCGCACCACCGCCGGAACGCCTGGCTTCCCTCAGTCCTCGTCGGGCTTCGCGTGGTCCGGCTTCCCCGGGTTCGGGTCGCGGGACAGGTCGATCAGCGGGTGGACGCCCGCCCCCTCCGGGGCCGCGTGGCTGCCCGTCGACTTCGGTTCCTCGGCCGGGCCTGCGGCCCCTTCGGTGCTGGTCATCACACACTCCTCGCGCGTTGTCCCCTGCTTCCCTCTCCGGCCGAAACCTACCCATTACCCGGTCGGGTGATGCAGTGGGATCGGATCGGGCGTTCCGTGCGTCACAGTGCGGTCGAGGCGTCACGATGGGTCGACACACAGCGGGAGGAACAGGGCATGACGGCCGAGTTCGAGCACCTGGTGGCCGAGTTCGAACGGTTCCAGGCGGGCGTGCGCAACGCCGACGACCGGTTCGTCGGGCTCGGCGCCATGCAGCAGCAGCTGACCGAGCTGCGGGCGAGCGCCGCGTCGCCCGACGGGGGTGTCACTGTCGTCACCGGGCCCGGCGGGGCCGTGCTGGACGTCAAGTTCACCGAGGCCGCGCTCGCCAAGGGGCCCCAGGCCCTCTCGGCGACGCTGCTGGCCACCCTCCGGGAAGCCGTCGGCGAAGCGGCGCGGCGGCAGGCCGTGATCGTCGAGGAGAACCTGGGTGACGACCTCGGTCTCGTCGACCAGGTCCTCGAGACGCAGGCCGTCGCGTTCGGGACCACCGTCGAAGAACTGCGGGCGAAGCTGCCCGAGGAACGCGCGCCCGAGGACTTCTCGGAACAGCGGGTGCTGCGCCCGGCCGATCCGCCGCCGGCACCGCCCGCCGCGAGCCCCTCGGCGGGCGACCGGTTCCTGCGCACCCTGTTCGAGGAGGAGGACTGATGGGCGACGGCTACCGCGTCCAGGTGGACGCACTGCACAAGTACGTCGGTGACCTGGGCAAATACCGCGATCAGGGCGCGAAGTTCACCGAAAAGGTGAGCCAGTCCGACGTCGGCGGCAAGTCGTGGGGCGTGGTCGGCGTCTTCACCAAGGGCGGCTACGACGACACCCTGCGCGAGCTGCAGTCCCTGCTCGCGTCCATCTCCGACGGGCTGGCCTCGGCGCAGGCGAAGCTGACCGACGCGGCGAACGTCTACCAAGGCGTCGAAGACGACCACAAGACCTTCTTCGGCCAGGTCGAGGTGCTGCTCGACGGCCCGGGAAAGCACTGAGGGGGCCCCATGACCGAGGTCGAGGACGTCGCCGGCGGGATCACCGTCAAGTCCGACGACCCGGACACCGTGCTCGGTGTCAACGTCGGCAACGCGGTGAAGGCGACGCCGTTCGCCGGCAGCGCCGTCACCGTCGGCAAGGACGCCGTCTCGGTGACGAAAGCGGTCTTCGCGCCGCAGCCGGACGGGGCCGACATCACGCTCGCGCTCGGCACGATCGCCACCGACACCGCGAGCTTCATCCAGTCGAGCTCGAGCACCATCACCGACATCGCCACCGACCCGCTCGGCTGGCTGGTCGGGCAGGGGCTGAACTTCCTGGTCAACGCCGTCCAGCCGATCCAGGACGCGATCCACTTCGTCAGCGGCGACGGGCCGGCGCTGGGCGTCGCCGCGGAGAACTTCGGCGCGCTCGCCACCGGGCTCGACCAGCTGGCCAAGAACTTCGCCGAAGTCGCCGACGCGTCGCTGAAGGACTGGGAGGGTGACGCGAGCAACGCGGCGAAGGCAGCGCTGGGCGAGTTCGCGCACGGCATCGAAGGCGTCGCGGGCAGGTCCGGGGACCTCGCCCGGATGCTGCAGCTGAACAGCATGCTGATGAGCTTCGCCGAGGACCTGGTCAAGGCCATCCTCACCGAGTTCGTCACCTGGCTGATCCTGCTGTGGGTGCCCGCGCTGGCCGCCGCGGTGCCGACCTGCGGGGCTTCGCTGTCCGCCGCCGCCCCGGTGTCCGAGGTCAAGGCCGCCCAGACGACCGCCAAGACCACGCAGAAGGTCAACAAGCTGCGCGAGCTGCTGCAGCAGGTGCTCGACTGGCTCCGGAAGCTGCAGCAGAAGTTCGCCACGACCACGCTCGGCAAGTCGCTGACGAAGATCGCCGAGGAGAACGAGGGCAAGGACCTGCTCCAGAAGGCCGTCGGCGACAAGGGGCTGATCGGCAAGCGCTGGGCGAAGGCGTTCGAAAACCCCGTCCTCGACGCCGCGGGCAAGGTCGACTACCGGAAGACGATGCTCAAGGCCGGCGCCACCGAAGCCCTGAAGAAGGGCGGCGAGGCGGCGGTCAAGGGCGTGCTCGGCTACAACCCGGCCAACCCCGGCGACAACCCGGCCAAGACGGTGAACGACCACCTCGGCAAGCTCACCGGCCACATCAAGAACGCGAAGAAAGCGAGTGACTACGACGGGACCGGCCGGGACCAGTCCGTCGAGGAAACCCGCGAGGACCTGGACTTCTGACGATGCAGACGCTCTTCACGATCGGCGTGCTCGTCGTGGTGGCCGCGGTCGCCGCCGCGATCTGGTGGCGGTCGCAGCGGAGGGCCGCGGCGAGCCGGGCCGGCCACTGGTTCAAGGCGTTCGCGGCGGAACGAGGAGGGACGTTCGGCAGCGGGACGCCGTCCTTCGGCGTGGTTCACCCGACCGGGCGGCCGCTGACGGGCGCGCCGGCCGACCCGTGGGTCGAGTTCCGCCTCGGCGAGCGGCCGGTGCTGGCGATCGACACGCGGGAGTCCTACCGGCACTTCGACGACCACGTCTACTTCCGCGACCTGCACGTCACCCAGGTGCGGGTGCCGCCGGGCCCGGAGCTGCGGATCGTCCCGGGCCGGCCGGTGGCGATGCCGACCCTGCCGCCGGACTCCGGCCTCGACGCCGAACTGGCGCGGTGGCTCGCGGCGAACCCGCGGTTCGGGCAGCGGGAGGTCGTCATCGAGAACGGCGCCGCGCGGACCTGGGGGCCGGGCTGCGCGACCCGGCAGAACGTCACCGCCGAGGCCCGCTACCTCGCCGACCTCGCCGATCACCTGCCCACGACGCTGTGGAACCTCAGCGGCGACGCGTCGTGAGGTGCGTCAGCGCGGCCGAGATGGCGAACACGAGGCCGAGACCGACGACGTAGGGCCCGGCGAGGAGCGCGAAGCCGGCGCCGATGTTGGCGTCGGGCTGGTCGGACGTGGCCCGGAAGCCGATCGCCCCCACCGACAGCAGGACGGCCCCCGCGGTGATCAGCACGACGGCGATCACGGTGAGGCGCTTCGCGACGGGCGTCATGTGTTCATGGTGCCCGGGACGGTGCGGTTTCGCCGAGCGGTCTCAGCCGGGAGCTCGGAGTCAGAGTTTGCCGCCGCAGTCCGAGCAGAACAGCGCGCCCGGCTTGTTCGTCTCGCTGCCGCAGCCGCCGCAGGTGACCTTCAGGGCCAGCGACGTGCCGCACGACGAACAGAACTTGCCGCCCTCGGCCTTCAGGCCGCAGCCCGGGCAGGACACCTTTGCGCGGGTGTCGATGTCGAGGCCCGTTGTCCAGTCCTTTTCGCGGGCCTTGTCCCAGATCTGGTCGCGCTGGGCCGATGCCTGGGCGCGCGAGATCTCCTCCGCGACGCTCGGCGAGCAGCGCAGGCACTGGCCGATCTCCTCGTTCCAGCACTGGGACTGGCACATCCAGTCGCCGCAGCCGCGGCACTGGCGGAAGCTCGGGGTGATCTCCTGGACCGCCGCCGCGAGCGCGCGGTCCTTGGCCGGGGAGTTCGTCGCGCGGTCGTAGCGCCACTGGTCGGCCGAGTTGCTCAGGTCTCGCAGGGTTCCGCCGAAGAACGAGCCCACGGCGCGGAGCACGCTTCGCCCGGTCTCGACGTTGTCGCGCTGGAAGGCGGAGCGGAAGCCGTTTCCGCAGCGTTCGCAGCGGAACTCGAACTGGTACCCCTGCGTGTTCGAGAGGTCCGAGAAGTTGTCCGTGAAGGGCACAGAGTCAGCCACGGCCCATTCTCGCCGGGCGGCCGCGGGCCCGGTGACGAGAGATTTGCCGACAACGGCCCGGCTACCGGCCGTCACGGGCGACGGAGAACCCCAGCGGGAGCAGGGCCAGCACGCCGCCGACCACCGCCACCAGGGCGTACCCGCCGCCGGCGAACAGCGCGCCGGAGCCCAGCCCGGCCAGCGCGGACGCCGACCAGACGACCGCGTCGACGGTGCCCTGCACCCGGCTGCGCGTCTCCGGCGCGAGGTCCCGGCTGAGCTGCGCGCTGCCGCCGACGAACACCAGGTTCCAGCCTTAGCCCAGGAGTAACAGCGCGATCGGCAGGCCGGACGTGTGCGCCGTCGGTGCCGCGAGGGCGGTCGCCGACGCCAGCGCGAGCACGCCGAGACCCGCGTTGATCGTGACGCGCGGGCCCCAGCGGTCGGCGATCCGGCCGGACACCGGCGCCAGCGCGAACATCCCGAACAGGTGCGCGCCCAGCACCCAGCCGACGACGCCGAGGCCGTGCCCGTGCGCCTGCAGCTGCAACGGCGTCATCGTCATCACCGCGCCCATCGTGAGCTGCGCGGTGACCAT
Organism: Amycolatopsis sp. NPDC004625; assembly: GCF_040609695.1. NCBI lineage: Bacteria > Bacillati > Actinomycetota > Actinomycetes > Pseudonocardiales > Pseudonocardiaceae > Amycolatopsis > Amycolatopsis sp. NPDC004625. The sequence continues at coordinate 33,437 of NZ_JBEXKX010000003.1, read as the reverse complement.
CGCGGTCAACGGCCGCACGACACCGGCCGGTCGCACCGGACCGCGGGTGGCCGGGGCCCGCGGTGCAGGTACGTGCCGCGGGAGGAACACCGCCGCCAGCACCGCACCCGCCGTGGCCACGACCGCGACGGCGGCCGGGCCCGACAGCGACGGCCAGCCGAAGCCGGCCGCGGCGCCGGCCGCCGGAGCCATCAGGGCGGGTCCGGCGAGGGCGCCGATGGTCCCGCCCCAGACGACGGTCGAAAGGGCGCGGCCCCGGCGGTCCGCCGGGTACAGGTCCGCGGCCAGGTACCGCGAGAGCTGCGCGCCGCCGTTGCCCAGGCCGACCAGCAGGATGCCGAGCAGCAGCGCCACGACCGACGTCGCCAGCGCGCCCGCGAACGCCACCAGCGCCCCGGCCGCGGAGACGCCGTAGCCGACGCCCAGCACCCGGCGGCTGCCGTGGACCGGCAGCAGCGTGCCGGCGCCGAGCGCGCCGGCGGCGGTGCCGAACACGTTCGCGACGCTCGGCAGCCCGCTCCAGACCGCACCGCTGCCGGCCGCGACGATCAGCGTGGCCGCGGTGCCCAGGCCGACCGTGGCCGTGTTGAGCAACGCGACACCGGCGAACAACACCCCCGTGGACCGGGCCCGGCCGGTCACCGTCGAACTCCCCATGACCGGCCACTCCAGGGATCCCGGGGGCGGGTTCGAAGTGCCGAGGCAACCCTCCTGAAGAGCCTGCACCGAACGAAAAGCGCCCCCGGTCCACTGTGGACCGGGGGCGCTTCGCTCCGGGAGGTCAGGCCGCGCGACGGCGCCGGGCGCCGAACACCAGGCCGCCGCCGAGCGCGAGGGCCAGCAGCGCGAGCGCGCCGAGGCCGATCGCGTCGACGCCGGTGCTGGCCAGACCGGAGCCACCGCTCTGGCCGCCGCCGGCACCGCCGGCCGGGGCGGCCGGGCCGGTCGTGGACGTCGGGGCGCCGGCCGTGCAGTCCGCGGGGTTGGTGGGCACCGCCGGCAGCGGTGCGTCGCCCTGCTCCACGTCGATCCCGACGCGGGACTCCCCCGAACCCCACACGTCGATGCTGGTCGGGTTCTCGTACTTGACCTTCAAGCCCTTCGGCGGCAGGACGTACAGCCGGTACTCGGGCCCGGGCACCACGTCGTGGAACTCGAAGTGCCCGTTCGCGTCGCTCGTCTGCTCGGCGGTGACCGGGCAGTGCTGGTCGGACGCCAGGACGACCTTGACCCCGGCGACGCCCTGCTGCCCCTGCTTCACGTCGCCCACGACGGTTCCCTTGTCCCCCGGCACGGCCGCCCGGTCCTCGGCCTCCGCGTGGTGCTCGATATCGACCTCGGGATAGCCGAAGTCACACGCCGCGAGGACGTAGCCGCGGTTGAAGGCGGCCTTCGGCACCGTTTCGGACACGTCGAACGTGCGGGTCTGCCCCGGCTCGATCCGCACGCCGTCCGCGGCGAGATCGCCCCACCCGGGGCCGCGGCCGCTCAACACGTAGTCGCTGCCGACGCGGTTGCATTCGGCCACGATGCCGGTGAGCGGGACCGGGCCGGAGTTGGACAGCGTCACCGTCACGTGCGCGAGGTCGCCGACCGCGTAGGTGTCCTGGGTGAAGGCCATCTTCGCCTTCAGGGCGCCGTTCAACGGGGGTGCCCCGCGGAAGAGCAGGTCGGTGTCCGAGCCGATCCGGACGGTCCGCCACGGGAACAGCCAGCCGTCGACCACCTCGCCGCCGACGTAGTACTCCGCGGCCGGGACGTCGAGGGCGAACTTGCCGTCGGCGCCGGTCGTCACGGAGTAGGTAGCCGTGCCGTGGACGTACCGCAGCGTGACCTTGGCGCCGGCCAGCTGCTCACCGGCATCGAGGACGCCGTTGCCGTTCTTGTCGCCGTACACCGTGCCGGCCGCGTGCCCGGCCGCCTTGGTCACCGGAACGCTGAACCCGAACTGCGGCCCGGCACTGTTCCCGTTCCCGTCGAACACGACGCCGCGCACGGCCGCGGTGGTCGCTTCGAGGTCCCGGACCTGCGCGGAAACCGCCACCTCGAACGACTGCCCGGGTTCGAGGGTCACGCCCGGCTTGTTCTGGAGCTGCCCCCAGCCGCCGTAGAGGACCTGCACGTCGGTCGAGTCGATCACCATCTGGTACATCGTCAGGCCGGCCGCCGTCGTCTCGCCGGTGTTCGTCAGCTTGACGGTGAAGTGGATGTCCTCGTCGGTCCGGTAGGAGTCCTTGTCGAACACGAGCGAAACCGCGACCTGGGCCCGCTCGGCCCGCGGCTGGACGGCCGCGGGTTTGCTTTCCGGCGGGGTGGAACTCGGCGCGGGCGCCGGTGCCTCCGAACTCGCCGGGGCCTCCGATGCGGACGGCGCCGTGGACGGCGCCGTGGATTCCGGCGCCGGGTCCGCGGCCGCCGGGCCGGCGAACCCGCCGGTCAGCACGGCCGCGGCCGCGAGCGTGGCGAACCAGCGCGCTCTTGCTAATTTGTTCACGAACAGTCACCCCTGATTACCCGTTGATACGCGCAAAGCCCCCGAACCGCGTGAACCGGGTAACTGTAGCGAAATCCGGGCGGGGTGAATACCCGGTTGCGAAAACGGGAAAGGCCCCCACCGGAAAACCCGGCGAGGGCCTTTCTCGTGAACTCAGCTTCAGCGGAAGTCGCGGCCGAAGTCGTAGTCGTCCAGCGGGACCGCGGCACCGGTACCCGTACCGAACACGTCCGGGGTGTAGTAACCGTCGTCGTAGGACGGGATCGCGTACGCCGCGACCCGGGCCTCCTCGGTCGGCTGCACCTGGATGTTGCGGTACCGGTTGATGCCCGTACCGGCCGGGATCAGCTTACCGATGATCACGTTCTCCTTGAGGCCCACGAGCTTGTCCGAGCGGCCGTTGATGGCCGCGTCGGTCAGGACGCGCGTGGTCTCCTGGAACGACGCCGCCGACAGCCACGAGTCCGTGGTGAGCGACGCCTTCGTGATCCCCATCAGCACCGGACGGCCCGAAGCCGGCTCGCCGCCTTCGGCGACCGCGGCCCGGTTCGTCGCCTCGAACTTGGTCCGCTCGGGCAGCTCGCCCGGCAGGAAGTCCGTGGCCCCGGAGTCGATGATCGTCACCCGGCGCAGCATCTGCCGGACGATGACCTCGATGTGCTTGTCGTGGATCGACACACCCTGGGCGCGGTACACCTTCTGGACCTCGTCCACCAGGTGGATCTGCGCCTCGCGCGGCCCCATGACCCGCAGGACCTCGTGCGGGTCCGGCGTGCCCTCGAGCAGCTGCTGACCGACGTTGACGTGGTCACCGTCGCCCAGCGGGCCGTTCGGGGTGTTCGCGAGCCGCTGACGCTTGGACAGCTTGTCGAAGACGATCTCTTCGCCGCCGTCGTCCGGGATCAGCGTGATCTTCCAGAACCGCTCGCTCTCCTCGATGCGCACGCGGCCATCGACGTCGGCGATCGGCGCCTTGCCCTTCGGCACCCGAGCCTCGAAGAGCTCCTGGACACGGGGCAGACCGGTCGTGATGTCGTCACCGGCGACACCACCCTGGTGGAACGTACGCATCGTCAGCTGCGTACCCGGCTCACCGATCGACTGGGCCGCGACGATACCCACGGCCTCGCCGACGTCGACGAGCAGACCGGTCGCCATCGAGCGGCCGTAGCAGGTCGCGCAGATACCGACGACCGACTCACACGTCAGCACCGAGCGGACCTTGACCTTCGAGATGCCGCTGGAGAGCAGCTTGTCGATGGCCGGGTCGCCGATGTCGTCGCCGGCGTTCAGCACGACGTTGCCCTTGGCGTCCACCGCGTCCGTCGCGAGGTTCCGCGCGTACACGGAGGTCTCGACGTGCTGGTCGCGCAGGACCTTGCCGTCGCCGATGTCCTCGCCGATCGGCATCATGATGCCGCGGGTGGTGCCGCAGTCGGTCTCGCGGACGATGACGTCCTGCGAGACGTCCACCAGACGCCGGGTCAGGTAACCCGAGTCGGCGGTCCGGAGCGCCGTGTCCGCCAGGCCCTTCCGGGCACCGTGCGTCGCGATGAAGTACTCCGCCACCGACAGGCCCTCACGGAAGTTGGCCTTGATCGGACGCGGGATGTACTCACCCTTCGGGTTCGACACCAGGCCACGCATACCGGCCAGGGACCGGACCTGCGTCATGTTACCGGCGGCGCCCGACTTCACGATCATGGCGATCGGGTTGTCGTCCGGCAGCGCCGTCTCCATGATCTTGTGGACCTCTTCGGTGGCCTGCGTCCACACCTTGACGAGCTCGTTGTTGCGCTCGGCGTGCGACAGCTGACCGCGCTGGTAGCGCTTCTCCACCTGGGAGGCCTTGCCCTCGTACTCGTCGAGGATGGCCTTCTTGCCCACCGGGGTGAGCACGTCCGAGATGGCGACGGTGACGCCCGAGCGGGTCGCCCAGTAGAAGCCGGCGTCCTTCAGGCGGTCCAGGGTCTGCGCGACCTGGGTCATCGAGTACCGCTCGGCGAGGTCGTTCACGATCGCGGCCTGCCGCTTCTTCGGCATCGGCTCGTTGATGAACGGGTAGTCCGCCGGCAGCAGCTCGTTGAACAGCACGCGGCCCAGGGTCGTCTCGGCCAGCCACGCCTTGCCCGGCTCCCAGCCCTTCTCCGCCAGCGCCGGCTCGTCGGCCTTGGCCGGCTGCCGGTCGGTGATGCGGATCTTGACCGGGGCGTGCAGGCTCAGGGCCTTGCGGTCGAAGGCCATGATGGCCTCGGCCGTGGACGAGTACGCGTTGCCCGCGCCCTCGGCCGTGTCGGTGAGGCGGGTCAGGTGGAACAGACCCGTCACCATGTCCAGCCGCGGCATGGCGAGCGGACGGCCCGACGCCGGCGACAGGATGTTGTTCGCCGACAGCATCAGGATCCGGGCCTCGGCCTGCGCCTCGGCCGACAGCGGCAGGTGCACCGCCATCTGGTCACCGTCGAAGTCCGCGTTGAACGCCTCGCAGACCAGCGGGTGCAGCTGGATGGCCTTGCCCTCGACCAGCTGCGGCTCGAAGGCCTGGATGCCGAGGCGGTGCAGGGTCGGCGCGCGGTTCAGCATCACCGGGTGGCCGGTGATGACCTCTTCCAGCACGTCCCACACCTGCGGCCGCGAGCGCTCCACCATCCGCTTGGCGGACTTGATGTTCTGCGCGTGGTTCAGGTCGACCAGCCGCTTCATGACGAACGGCTTGAACAGCTCGAGCGCCATGTCCTTCGGCAGGCCGCACTGGTGCAGCTTCAGCTGCGGGCCGACGATGATGACCGAACGGCCCGAGTAGTCGACGCGCTTGCCGAGCAGGTTCTGGCGGAACCGGCCCTGCTTGCCCTTGAGGAGGTCGGACAGCGACTTCAGCGGCCGGTTGCCCGGGCCGGTGACCGGACGCCCGCGGCGGCCGTTGTCGAACAGCGCGTCGACGGCCTCCTGCAGCATCCGCTTCTCGTTGTTGACGATGATCTCGGGCGCGCCGAGGTCGATCAGCCGCTTGAGGCGGTTGTTCCGGTTGATCACGCGGCGGTACAGGTCGTTCAGGTCCGACGTCGCGAAGCGGCCACCGTCCAGCTGCACCATCGGGCGCAGGTCCGGCGGGATCACCGGGACGGCGTCGAGCACCATGCCGCGCGGGTCGTTGCCGGTGGCCTGGAAGGCCGCGACGACCTTGAGCCGCTTCAGCGCGCGGAGCTTCTTCTGCCCCTTGCCGTTGCGGATGGTGTCGCGCAGGTTGTCGGCCTCGGCGGAGACGTCGAACTCGGTGGCCAGCTTCTGGATGGCCTCCGCGCCCATGCCGCCGGTGAAGTACTCGCCGTAGCGGTCGACGAGCTCGCGGTAGAGCAGCTCGTCGGCGATCAGCTGGCGGGTGTCGAGCTTCGTGAAGGTCGTCCAGACCTCCTCGAGGCGGTCCAGCTCGCGGCCGGCGCGGTCGCGCAGCTGGCGCATCTCGCGCTCGCCGCCCTCCTTGACCTTGCGGCGGACGTCGGACTTGGCGCCCTCCGCCTCCAGCGCGGCCAGGTCGGCTTCGAGCTTCTGCGCCCGCGCCTCGATGTCCGCGTCACGCTTGGTCTCGAGGTTCTTGCGCTCGACGCCGATCTCGTTCTCGAGGGTCGGCAGGTCGTTGTGGCGCAGCTCCGTGTTCACGCCGGTGATGACGTAAGCCGCGAAGTAGATGATCTTCTCGAGGTCCTTCGGCGCCAGGTCCAGCAGGTAGCCGAGGCGCGAGGGAACACCCTTGAAGTACCAGATGTGGGTGACCGGGGCGGCCAGCTCGATGTGGCCCATCCGCTCGCGGCGCACCTTGGCGCGGGTCACCTCGACGCCGCAGCGCTCACAGATGATGCCCTTGAAGCGGACGCGCTTGTACTTGCCGCAGTAGCACTCCCAGTCCCGGGTCGGGCCGAAGATCTTCTCGCAGAAGAGGCCGTCCTTCTCGGGCTTGAGCGTCCGGTAGTTGATGGTCTCCGGCTTCTTGACCTCGCCGTACGACCACTGACGGATGTCGTCGGCCGTGGCGAGACCAATGCGGAGCTCATCGAAGAAGTTGACGTCCAGCACGTCTAGATCCCCTTGGGGTTGTTTCGGCTAGAGGGGTTGGCGGGCGAGCCGGGGGCCTGCGGGAGGCCGGCCCCCGGCTCAGCACGCGATCAGTGCACGACGTCGTCCACCGAGGGCGACTCGTTGCGGGACAGGTTGATGCCGAGGTTGGCCGCGGCGCGCTCGAGGTCCTCGTCGTCGGAGTCGCGCATCTCGATCGCCGCGCCGTCGCTGGAGAGCACCTCGACGTTGAGGCACAGCGACTGGAGCTCCTTGAGGAGCACCTTGAACGACTCCGGGATGCCCGGCTCGGGGATGTTCTCGCCCTTGACGATGGCCTCGTACACCTTGACGCGGCCGACCACGTCGTCCGACTTGATCGTCAGCAGCTCCTGCAGCGTGTAGGCGGCGCCGTACGCCTGCATCGCCCAGCACTCCATCTCACCGAAGCGCTGGCCACCGAACTGCGCCTTACCACCCAGCGGCTGCTGCGTGATCATCGAGTACGGACCGGTGGAGCGGGCGTGGATCTTGTCGTCGACCAGGTGGTGCAGCTTCAGGATGTACATGTAGCCGACCGCGACCGGGTACGGGTACGGCTCGCCGGAGCGGCCGTCGAACAGGTTGGCCTTCCCGTTCTCCTTGACCATCCGCTCGCCGTCGCGGTTCGGCTTGGTCGCGCTGAGCAGGCCGGTGAGCTCCTCTTCCTTCGCGCCGTCGAACACCGGGGTGGCGGTGTTCGTGCCGGGCGCGACGTCGCGGAGCTCGGGCGAAAGGTTCTTCGCCCAGTCCGGGTCGCCCTCGATCGTCCAGCCCTGCGACGCCAGCCAGCCCAGGTGCAGCTCGAGGATCTGGCCGATGTTCATCCGTCGCGGGACACCGTGGGTGTTCAGGATGATGTCGACCGGGGTGCCGTCCTCCATGAACGGCATGTCCTCGACCGGCAGGATCTTGCCGATGACACCCTTGTTCCCGTGCCGGCCGGCGAGCTTGTCGCCCGGCTGGATCTTGCGCTTCTGGGCCACGTAGACGCGGACCAGCTCGTTGACGCCCGGGGGCAGCTCGTCGTCGTCCTCGCGCGAGAACACGCGGATGCCGATGACCTTGCCGGTCTCGCCGTGCGGCACCTTCAGCGAGGTGTCGCGGACTTCGCGGGCCTTCTCGCCGAAGATCGCGCGGAGCAGGCGCTCCTCCGGGGTCAGCTCGGTCTCGCCCTTCGGCGTGACCTTGCCGACCAGGATGTCGCCGTCGCGGACCTCGGCACCGATCCGGATGATGCCTCGTTCGTCCAGGTCGGCCAGGACCTCTTCGGAGACGTTCGGGATGTCCCGGGTGATCTCCTCGGCGCCCAGCTTCGTGTCGCGGGCGTCGATCTCGTGCTCCTCGATGTGGATCGACGTCAGCACGTCGTCCTGCACCAGGCGCTCGGAGAGGATGATCGCGTCCTCGTAGTTGTGGCCTTCCCACGGCATGACCGCGACCAGCAGGTTCTTGCCCAGCGCCACCTCACCGTTTTCGGTGGACGGGCCGTCGGCGATGACCTGGCCGGCTTCCACCCGGTCGCCCTCGTTGACGATCGGGCGGTGGTTGAAGCAGGTGCCGTGGTTCGAGCGGCGGAACTTGTAGAGGCTGTAGGCCTTCCGCGTGCCGTCGTCGTGCATGACCGTGATCAGGTCGGCCGAGAGCTCCTCGACCACGCCCGACTGCTCGGCGACCAGCATGTCGCCGGAGTCGATCGCGGCGCGCAGCTCCACGCCGGTGCCGACGTACGGCGCCTGGCTGCGGAGCAGCGGCACGGCCTGACGCTGCATGTTCGCGCCCATCAGCGCGCGGTTCGCGTCGTCGTGCTCGAGGAACGGGATCATCGCCGTCGCGATCGAGACCATCTGCCGCGGCGACACGTCCATGTAGTCGATGTCGAGCGGGTCGATCAGCTCGACCTCGCCGCCCTTGCGGCGGGCCATGACCCGGTCTTCGACGAAGGTGCCGTCGTCCGAGATCGGCGCGTTGGCCTGCGCCTTGACGAACCGGTCCTCCTCGTCCGCGGTCAGGTAGTCGATCTGGTCGGTGACCTGGCCCTCGACGACCTTGCGGTACGGCGTCTCGATGAAGCCGAACGGGTTGACCCGCGCGTAGGAGCAGAGCGAGCCGATCAGGCCGATGTTCGGGCCTTCCGGCGTCTCGATCGGGCACATCCGGCCGTAGTGCGACGGGTGGACGTCCCGGACCTCCATGCCGGCGCGCTCACGCGACAGACCACCCGGGCCCAGCGCGTTGAGGCGGCGCTTGTGGGTCAGGCCGTCGATCGGGTTCGTCTGCTGCATGAACTGCGACAGCTGCGAGGTGCCGAAGAACTCCTTGATCGCCGCGCCGATCGGGCGGATGTTGATCAGGGTCTGCGGGGTGATCGCTTCGACGTCCTGCGTCGTCATGCGCTCGCGGACGACGCGCTCGGTGCGCGACAGGCCGACCCGGATCTGGTTCTGGATCAGCTCGCCGACGGTGCGGATGCGGCGGTTGCCGAAGTGGTCGATGTCGTCGGTCTCGACCGGGATCTCGGTGCCGTTCGCCGCGTCCATCTTGTCCTCGCCGGCGTGCAGCCGGACCAGGTACTCGATGATCGTGACGATGTCCTCTTCGGTCAGCGTCCCGTTGTCGATCGGCGTCGACAGGCCCAGCTTCTTGTTGACCTTGTACCGGCCGACCTTGGCCAGGTCGTAGCGCTTCGCCTTGAAGAACAGGTTCTCCAGCAGGGTCTGCGCGCTCTCCTTCGTGGGCGGCTCGCCCGGGCGCAGCTTGCGGTAGATGTCGAGCAGGGCCTCGTCGGTGCCGGCGGTGTGGTCCTTCTCGAGGGTGGCCAGCAGCGTCTCCGAGAAGGAGAAGCGCTCGCGGATCGCCTCGGTGGTCCAGCCGAGCGCCTTCAGCAGCACGGTGACGGGCTGGCGGCGCTTGCGGTCGATGCGGACGCCGACGGTGTCGCGCTTGTCGACGTCGAACTCCAGCCAGGCACCCCGGCTCGGGATGACCCGGACGCTGAAGACGTCCTTGTCGGAGGTCTTGTCGATGTCCTTGGAGTAGTAGACGCCCGGCGAGCGGACCAGCTGGGACACCACGACACGCTCGGTGCCGTTGATGACGAAGGTGCCCTTGTCGGTCATCACCGGGAAGTCGCCCAGGAAGACCGTCTGGCTCTTGATCTCGCCCGTGTTGTTGTTGACGAACTCCGCCGTGACGAACAGCGGGGCGGCGTACGTCATGTCCTTGTCCTTGCACTCCTCGATCGAGGCCTTGACCTCGTCGAAGCGCGGGGCGGAGAAGGACAGGGACATCGAACCGGAGAAGTCTTCGATCGGCGAGATCTCGTTGAGGACCTCTTCGAGGCCACCGACCGGGTTCTCTTCACCCTCCTCGACACGGCGCTGGAACCACGCTTCGTCCCCGGTGAACCACTGGAACGACTGGATCTGGACGTCGAGCAGGTTGGGGGTGTTCAGGGGTTCGCGAATCTTTGCGAAGGAAACCCGCATGGGCGCGCCGGGGATTCCCGTGGCCTCCGAGCGAGATTCAGCCGAGGTGGTCGCAGCAGTGGCCTGGTTCGCGGGAGAGACTGCCAAGATGCGTCCTTCCGGGGACAATGAGCGGTGACGGCCGCCATAGCAACAGCTATGAGCGACTGTCAAGGGTGCCGTGTGCCCACTATCCTAACTACCGGCTCCGGGCAGCCTGAAAGAGGGCAGCGCAAAGAGACAGTCTAGCCCGAACGTCGCGGTCTGTCCAGGGGGCGCTCCCGATGGGGCCCAGCCTGCTGCGCAACGTCTTCAGGTATGCCTCCGCCCGGCGACCCGGAGGTCCCTCCCGCAAGGGCCCCGGCTTCACCGTCGGGAGTAAGCGTGACCCCACCGGAGCTTCCAGTCAAGATGCCACACGGGGGTCCCGCCGGTTGGCGCAGCGTGGAAGAGGTTCAGCGGAGCGTGAGCGGCCGAATATCATTCCAGCTACTGGTCGGTAACGCCACTCTGGGGCCTCTAGCTGCGGTTTTGCCGGGCGGACGGGGTATGGCGCAGGCCACGGTGTGGAACCGGTGCCACGCCGTCGGGGGTCGGATTTCCGGTCGGGTGGGGTGGGTGGATCGGTTGGCCGGGAGGCCCGCGACGCCGGGAAGTTCGCCCGCCGGAGGACGACGAGACAGCCTCGGCCGACGCGCGCGCGAGTACTGCCGGCACGCGCGCACAAGTAATAAGGAGCGGCGGCGAGAGGCTGCCGGAGCCACCAGCTACCTCGCCGACCCGTCTCCCGGGGGTGCGCCGGTGACCACCACTGCCACGGCACCGGGGCAGCGGCGCGCACCGAACGCGTCACCGGCGTCGTGGGCTGCGCTGCCCGCACGACGCCGGCGTCTCCGTGTTCCCGCCGGACACCTCTTCGAACCTCATCACCGGGCGCAACCGCCCGGTCACCCACAGACCACCCGCGTCAGGAGACCATCTTCCAGGCGGCCGCCAGCTCGACTCGTGAGGTGATGTTCATCTTCTGGAAAACCTTCTTCAGGTGGAACGCGACGGTGTGCCGGGAAATGAACAGCTGCCGGCCGACCTCGTTGTTGGTGTTGCCCTGGCTCACCAGTTCGGCCACCGCGAACTCGGTGCTCGTCAGCCCGTGCGGCACCACTCCTTCGCATTCCACGTTCCGGGCCGTGCGCCGCCGCACGCCGTATTCGCGGAGTTTGTTCACCACTCGCGCCGCGTCGCGGGTGGCGCTCACCGCCGCGTACGTGTCCAATACCGATTCGAGAACGCGAATCGTCCGGTCCCGTTCCGCCGACCGGGCCGCCAGCAGGCTGGCCAGGTCTTCGAGCGCGGAAGCCGCGCACCACCGGTCGGGATGGATTTCGGCCGCTTCGCGCAATTTGGCCGCGTCCTTTTCCCGCAGCCCGGCCGCGTGCAGGGCGGACCCGCGGATGACGCTGAATTCCGGCTGCTCGGCGGCCACCGCGGTGGCCGCGTCCACCGTGAGCTTCGCCAGGTCGTCCGCGCCGAGCTTGCCGCAGACGCGAACCAGCCAGGACGCCGCCGCCGGCTCCGAGACCAGGAGCTGCCGGAGCACCACCGGGTTCGTCACGATGCCGGCGATCAGGCTCGCCGCGCTCTCCACGCCGCTGCGCGCCTCGACCGCCTGCGCCGCCACCCACGCGCCCGGGGCCTGCCCGAAGTACCCCAGCAGGGCCTCGTCCGCCAGCTTGTCCACGAAGTGCCGGCACGCCCGCATGTCGGCCCGGCGCAACGCACCCAGCGCCAGCACCACGTAGCTGGGCGGCCGCAGGGACCGGTCGCCGCACCCTTCGGCGATCCGCAGGCCCGTGCTGATCTCGGTCATCGCGCCGTCGACGCTGCCCATGGCGAACAGCAGGCTGCCCCGGACGTTGTGCGACACCGCCGTCATGCGCTCCGACGACGAGCCGCTCCGGGTCGCCTCGACCGCGTCGAGCACCCGGCGGCCCGACTCGAGCTCCCGGGCCTTGATGAGCAGCCCGACGTACCAGAACTGGGCGAGGTCGTAGAGCTCGGGCGCGTCCTGACGGCTGCCCGCGGCGGCCGCCTTGGCGCACTGCAGGCCCCGGTCGAGCCGCCCGTCGAACCACGAAGAAGCAGACTTCCGGAGGAATCCCGCGGTGTCGCAGGACCGCTGCATCAGATCGTCGCCGAATCCGGTGAATGGATTTCTCGGCACATGCAAGGTAGATACGTCCAACATCGGCCATCCCCAGAAATAGACGAAGCAGAATCGATCTTGCGGCGCGCCGTGCTGCCGCAATTTTCACCCCACCGGCCGCGGACGGCATTGGCCGCAGAGAACCGCCCAGACAAGCCAGGGTAATGCGCACCGCGTCAAGTCACTGTTCACGGCGCAGCGGATGATCACCATGCAGGGGCGCGCAGGCAGGACGAAAATGAGCGCGCCACAGCCACCTCCCAGTTGGCTTGTGAATAATTAACTTCTTTGCTTCGCCCACGATAGCTTCGGCACGAGCCTTCCCTTGCACCACTGTGACTACAGTCACAGTCCTCCAGAATGCTCTCTACGTGCCATAACCCTTGCGCACCAACAAGATTCTCGGCATTAGCGACGATCGAATCAGCCTACTGGCCTAGGGCGTATTCGGTTAGTAGTCAACCAACCATCTTCCACCGCTATGTCGTATTGGCCCGCCTCGCGTTGTGGGCCGGCCGGGGGACGCGCTTCCGCGGGAGGCTCACCGAGCCGGATTGCCCGCGACCAGATGCAGCAGCGCCTGCGCCGCCAGGCGGTACCCGAAGGCCCCCAAACCGACCACCACGCCGCTCGCCAGCGGAGCGATGACCGATTCGTGCCGGAACTGCTCGCGCGCCCACACGTTGCTCAGGTGCACCTCGATCCACGGCGGCTCGTAGCTCGCCAGCGCGTCACGCAGGCTCCAGCCGGCGATCATCAGCGCACCCGGGTTCACGATGGCGCCCACCGTGGCGCCGTGGTGCTCGTGGATCGCGCTGACCAGCTCGCCCTCCCCCTCGCGCTGGATCGACACGACCTCCCACCCGCGGGGGCGCACCTCTTCGGCGACGGCCTTTTCGATGTCGGCGAGCGTGTCGGTGCCGTAGATCTCCGGCTCGCGCCGGCCCAGCACACCCAGGTTCGGACCGTTCAGGAGGAGGACGACGCTCACTAGACACCCCATTCAGCCTTGGGCCGGTCGGACCACCCCATGCTGTCGGCGCCGTCCACGCCGGACCACCCTTACCTTGATAGTCGCCTCCCCCGCCCGCGCAGACCTATCAGACCGAGGGATGCCCGGCCCGCGGTGCCGTGCCTAGGCTCCGGGATGACCAGGCCAGTCGCGGGACCGCCGCCTGTTCCCGTCGATCGCCGTCCGGCCCGCGTGCTATCGGGAATGGAGTTCCGCCGCAGTGACGACCAAGGTGACCGAGTCCGGCAACGAATCGATGCGCTCGCCCCTTCCCGAGCAGTACGTCCGGCGCGAGGACCCCTTCTCCGTGCCCGCCGCCCTGGTGGCCGCGGCCGGGCAGGGCCCGATCGCCAAGGCGCAGCTGGCCGGCGGCGACCCGTTCTGGCTGGTGTCCGGCTTCGACGAGGCCCGCGCGGTGCTGTCCGACCCGCGGTTCTCCTCCGACCGGTTCAGCTACCACCCCCGGTTCAAGGAGCTGCCCGAAGAGGTCCGGGACCGGCTGCGCAACGACAAGGCGCGCGCCGGGTCCTTCATCAACATGGATCCCCCCGAGCACACCCGGTACCGCAAGCTGCTCACCGGGCAGTTCACCGTCCGCCGGATCCGCGAGCTCGGCGCCCGGATCGAGGAGATCGTCGCCGGGCAGCTGGACGCGATGCTGGCCAAGGGCACCACCGCGGACCTGATGGCCGACTTCGCCTTCCCCGTCCCCTCGCTGATGATCTGCGAGCTGCTCGGCGTGCCCTACACCGACCGCGGGGAGTTCCAGGAACGCGCCAAGATGCTGCTGCGGATGGACCTGCCGGTCAAGGAGGGGATGGAGAACTTCGAGGCCCTGCGCGCCTTCATCCAGCGGCTGATCGACGAGAAGCGCGCCAACCCCGCCGACGACCTGCTCTCCGGCCTGATCCACCACGCCGGGGCCGACCCCGCGCTCACCGACGACGAGCTCGTCAACATCGCCAACCTGCTGCTCCTGGCCGGCTACGACACCACGGCGAGCATGCTGGGCCTGGGCACCTTCGTGCTGCTGCAGCGCCCGGACCAGCTCGCCGCGCTGCGCGACGACCCGTCCCGCGTCGAGGACGCCGTCGAAGAGATGCTGCGCTACCTGTCGGTGATCAACCCCGGGCTCTTCCGGTTCGCCACGGAGGACCTGGAGTTCTTCGGCGAGCAGATCCCGGCCGGCTCCACCGTGGTCGTCTCGGTGCTGGCCACCAACCGGAACGCGCAGCACTGGGCCGACCCGCAGGAGCTGGACGTGACCCGGGCCCGCGGCCCGCACCTGGCCTTCGGCCACGGCGTGCACCAGTGCCTCGGCCAGCAGCTGGCCCGGATGGAACTGCAGATCGGCTACCCCGAGCTGCTGCGCCGGCTGCCCGGCCTCCGGCTCGCCGTGGCGCCGGAGGAGGTCACCCTGCGCAACGACATGCTGACCTTCGGCGTGCACACCCTGCCGGTCGTCTGGGACGCGCCCTGACCTTATTAATACGGCACGCCGAAAGGGCCGGTCCGGACGAGCGTCCGGACCGGCCCTTTCGGCGTGTGGTCAGCTGACGAAGTCGCCGATCGACGCCTTCAGGCTCTCGGCGTCCACGCCCAGCAGCCGGTCGTGCTCCTCGGCCGTGCCGTAGACGCGGGCCTCGCGGTCGCGCCAGGTGCCGAACGAGCGCAGCCGGTGCGGGACGTCGGCGAGGGCCTCGCCCACCTCGAACGCCGAGGTGCCGCGCAGGTACGGCTCGACCAGCACCACGTCCGGACGGGCCGCGGCCACCGCGTCGCGCAGGCCGGCGTGGTCGAACGGGCGGATCGTCGACGCGTACAGCACCGTCACGTCCAGCGTCTCCGTCGCCGCGAGCACCTGGTCCAGCACCGGGCCGACCGCCAGCACGACGCCCCGGCTGCCCCGGCGCAGCACGGCGAAGCCGTCGGACACCGGCACGGCCTCGCTGTTGGCGCGCTCGGACAGCCGGACGTAGACCCGCCCGTCGCCGGCGATCGCCCGGCGCAGCAGCGGGGCGACCTCGTCCTCGTGGCCCGGCACGTGCACGGTCCAGCCCGGCAGCGTGTCGAGCAGCGCCACGTCGCCGGGCGCCTGGTGGGTGCGGCCCCACGACGGGTCGTCGTAGGAGGCACCGACGCTGACCAGCACCGCGCCGACGTCCTGGTGGCCGAGGCCGATCTTGATCTGCTCGAACGGCCGCTCGATCAGGAACGGCCCGTAGGTGTGCACCATCGGGCGCATCCCGGCCAGCGCGAACCCGCCGGCGATGTCGATCATCGCCTGCTCCCGGATGCCGAGGTTGACCACCCGGTCCGGGTGCTCCTTCTTGGCTTCCCAGAAGAACCACGACGAGATGTCCGCGGTCAGCACGACCAGCCGGGGGTCCGCGTCGAGCGACTCGACGACGGTCTCGGCCCAGACGGTCCGCATCTGCTTCCTGGTCAGCTGGGCGGTCATGCCGCGCTCCCTTCCGCGAACGGGAGGATCTCCGCGACGACGACCTGCGGCCGCCCGTCGGGCTCCCGGGTGAGTGCCTCGTACAGGGCGTCGTGGTCACGGCCGTTCACCGTGCTCGCCCGCCAGTCCTCGCCGGCGAAGCGGGCGGCGATCCCGCCCGGCCAGCCGAGGCTCGCCGTCTTGTTGTCGATGACGACGGCGGTCAGGCGGTCCAGCCCGAGCCGGCCGGCGATCGCCATCGTCTCGTGGTTGCTGCCTTCGTCGAACTCGCCGTCGCCCATCAGCACGAACACCCGGGCGTCGTGGTGGCCCTGCGCGCGCAGCGCCAGAGCGGTGCCGACGCCGAGCGGGAGCCCGTGGCCGAGGGACCCGGCGCTGATCTCCACGCCGGGCGCCAGGTTGCGGTCCGGGTGCATGCCCAGGGGCGAGCCGAACGTCCGCCAGGTGTCCAGGGTTTCCGGTTCGATGAAGCCCTTCGCGGCGAGCATCGTGTAGTAGGCCATCGGCCCGTGGCCCTTGGACAGGTAGAACCGGTCCCGGCCGGGGTCGTCGATGTTCTCCGGCGACACGTTCAGCACGCGGTCGTAGAGCACCCAGAGGACGTCCAGCGTGGATGTCGCGGCCGCCAGGTGCTTGTCGTCCCCGGTCAACCTGGCGAACAGGCCTTTTATCGTCTCTTCTGTCGTCAGCATTCGCGCTTCCTCGGTCGCAGCGGGCACGAGTCTTCCGCAGGCTAGGTCGTGCCCGGGGGCCCGGACATCCCCCGACCTGATAGCGCCGGACCGGCACTGTCCACAAAGGACGCGTCGAGCACTGTCAGGTTGGGGGATGTTCGACCGGCCGCCGCTTTCCTACGCTCCGAACGTCCGTCACCAGGAAAGGGGAGGTCCATGACCGCCACTGCCGGGCCGAAGGCCGAACCGGTCGACCTGCTGTCGCCGGAGGTCGTCGCCGACCCGTTCGGCTGGTACGCGCGGTTGCGCGAAGAACCCTTGGCCGGGCACGGGACGCTGAACCTCGGCACCATGATGGGCGGGCCGGACATGTGGCTGGCCACCCGCTACGACGACGTGCTGCAGGTGCTCACCGATCCGCGGTTCCTGACGAACCCGCCGCCGGACTCGCCGATGGCCGACATCCGCGACGGCATCTTCAAGCGGATGAACTTCCCCGAGGACCTGATCCCGTGGATGGCCAACAAGCTCAACTCCGCCGACGGCGAGGAGCACACGCGGCTGCGCAAGCTGGTCTCGTACTTGCTGACCGCGCGCCGCGTCAACGCGCTGCGGTCCCGCGTCGAGAAGATCACCGAGGACCTGATCGACCGGATGGTCGCCCAGAGCGCCGACGGGTCGCCGGTCGACCTGGTCGAGGAGTTCTGCTTCCCGCTGCCGGTCACGGTGATCTGCGAGCTCGTCGGGATCGACGAAGAGGACCGCGCCGCCTGGCACGCCTGGGGCAACGCGATGGCGACCATGGACGCGCCGAACATCCCGCCCGCGCTGCGCAAGTGCATCGCCCTCTCGCGGGAGCTGATGGCCCGCCGGCGCGTCGAACCGAAGGACGACCTGGTCACCGCGCTCGTGCAGGCGCAGGCCGAAGACCCCTCGCGGGTCTCCGACGACGAGATCGTCGGCATCCTGTTCAGCCTCGTCACCGCCGGGCACCAGACGACGACGTACCTGATCGGCAACTCCGTGCTCTTCCTGCTCGAACACCCCGAGCAGCTCGCGCGGCTGAAGGCCGACCCGTCGCTGTGGGCGCAGGCCGTGCGGGAGCTGCAGCGGCTCGGGCCGCTCCAGTTCACGCAGGTGCGGTTCCCGTCGGAGGACGTCGAACTGGGCGGCGTCACGATCCCGCGGGGCGCGCCGGTCGCGCCGCTGCTGCTGGCGGCCAACACCGACCCGCGCAAGTTCGCGGAGCCGGACAAGCTGATCGTCGACCGGCTGACCGTCGCGAACGAGATGCACCTGTCCTTCGGCAAGGGCATCCACCGCTGCCTGGGCCAGCACCTGGCCTACCAGGAGGCGGAGGTGGCGCTGCACGCGCTGTTCACCCGCTTCCCGAACCTGTCGCTGGCCGTGCCGCGGGACGAGCTCCCGTGGATCCTGCGGCCCGCGTTCACCCGCACCAAGACCCTCCCCCTGAACCTCGCCTGAGCGCGGGGGAACCGCGAAAGGCAGTCCGCTCGTGCTCCGACCCGACGCCGAGAAGTGGTTGCGCCGTTTCGAGCGGGCCCCGGACGCCCGGGTCCGCCTGGTGTGCCTGCCGCACGCCGGCGGCTCGGCCAGCTTCTTCTTCCCGCTGGCCAAGGCGCTCGCGCCCGCGGTGGAGGTGCTGGCGGTGCAGTACCCGGGGCGCCAGGACCGGCGCCACGAGCCGCCCGTCGACAGCATCGGCGGGCTGGCGGAGAAGATCCTGGCCGTGCTGCGCCCGTTCGACGACCGGCCGCTGGCCCTGTTCGGGCACAGCATGGGCGCGATCATCGGCTACGAGCTCGCGTTGCGGCTGCCCGAAGCCGGGCTGCCCGCGCCGGTGCACCTCTTCGCGTCCGGCCGCCGGGCGCCGTCGCGCTACCGCGACGACGACGTGCGCGGCGCGTCGGACGAGCGGCTCGTGGCGGAGCTGCGGAAGCTGGGCGGTTCGGACGCGGCCATGCTGGCCGACCCGGAGCTGCTGGCGATGATCCTGCCCGCGATCCGCAGCGACTACCGGGCGGTCGACAGGTACCGGCACGAACCCGGACGGCGGCTGACCTGCCCGGTCACGGCGTTCACCGGCGACCACGATCCGCGCGTCTCCGTCGACGAGGCCCGCGCCTGGGCCGAGCACACGACCGGGCCGGCCGACCTGCACGTCCTGCCGGGCGGCCACTTCTTCCTGGTCGAGCAGGCCGGCCCGATGATCGCGACGATGACCGAAAAACTGGCCGGCGCGGCACTGAGCCGGCCGTGACCGCGACGCACTGGAGGAACTCGTGACGCGAGCTGGTGTCCGGCGGGCGTTGGCGCCCAGCGAACGGATCCACGCCGTCAAGGAGGCGTACATCGGTTACACGGTGCGCGCGACCGGCCGGCTGGATCCCGACGCGCTGACCACCGCGTTCGAAGCGGTGTACCGCGCCTACCCGCACCTCGCGGCCAAGGTCGAGATCACCGGCGACGGCGTCGTGCTCACCGAGTCCGAGGCGCGGCCGGAGATCCGGTTCGCCGAGGGCGACCCGAGCCGGCCCCTGGCCGGGCTGGACCTCGACCAGAGCCGGGCGCTGAGCGCGCTCAACGTCGTCCGCGACGGCGACGAGGCCAGCGTCTGCCTCGCGCTCCAGCACAGCGTCGGGGATGCGCACCACGCCACGGCGATCCTCGCGACGCTCTGGTCGTGCTACACCGACGTCGTCGAAGGCGTCCCCCTCGACCTGCCCCGGCAGCCGTACCCCCGGTCGCTGGAGGACCTGCTGGCCGAGCGCGGTATCCACGCCGACGGTCCCCCGGCCGCCGGGCCGCCGCCTGCGGTGTCCCCGGCGGACCCGGTCGTCCGCCACGTCGTCCAGCACCGGCTGACCGAGGCCGAAACGGCGGCGCTGGCCGACCTCGGCCACCGCGAGAAGGTGACGATCAACGGCCTGGTCTCGGGCGCGATCCTGCTCGCCGAGGCCGAACTGCGGGACATGCCGCTGACCGACCTGGTGTACCGGTACTCGGTGAACCTGCGCAGCCGCCTGACGCCCCCGGTCGGCGCCACCGAAGGCACCAACGTGCTCGGCGGGGTCGGGTTCAAGGTGTCCCCCGGGATGGCGCCCGACGCCGTCGTGATCGGCCGGGCGATCGGCGACGAGCTGCGCGCCGGGCTGGCCGACGGCTCGGTGCAGCGCAGCATCCTCGACATGTTCTCGCGGCCGGCCGCCGCGAAGCCGTGGGACCCGAAGCTCGCCCTCGCCGTGGTCAGCATCATGAACTGGGGCGTGGCGCCGCCGATGCGCACCCCGGCCGGCCTGCGGCTGACCAACCTGCACTCCGCGTCCCGGATGCGCGAGACCCTCGCTCTCGGCGGCTACGTGCTGAGCACCTTCGGCGGCCGGGTCGGGATCGACCTGGTGTGGCCCGAAGGCGACCCGTCGCTGCCGGACCGCGTCGCCGCCGTGCGCGAGCGGGTGAACCACGTGCTCCGGAACGAGCTCCCGTGACCGACACGGACGTCGTCATCGTCGGCAACGGCCCGATCGGCGCGACGCTGGCGGTGCTGCTGGCGCAGCGCGGGCGCCGGGTCACGGTGCTCGAACGCCGTCCCCGGCCGTACAAGCTGCCCCGGGCGACCAGCTTCGACGGCGAGACCGCGCGGCTGCTGGCCGCCACCGGCATCGGCGGCGACCTCGCCGCGATCACCGCGCCGGCCAACGGCTACCAGTGGCAGACCGCCGACGGCGAGACGCTGCTGGACATCGCCTTCTCGACATCCGGCCGCTACGGCTGGCCGGACGCGAACACCATGCACCAGCCGGCGCTGGAGGAGTTGCTCGCGGCCCGGGCGCAGGCGCTCTCCGGGCTGACCGTCCTGCGCGGGCACGAGGTGGTGGCCATCGCCGACGGCGACTCGGGCGTCGAGGTCACCGCCGTCGACGAGGACGAGGTGCGGCGGACGATTTCGGCCCGGTGGGTGGTGGGCTGCGACGGCGCGAACAGCTTCGTCCGCGAGCACCTCGACGTGCCGGTGACCGACCTGGGCTTTTCGTACGAGTGGCTGCTCTGCGACGTCCGGCTGAACGAGCCGCGCGAGTTCGTGCCGACGAACGTCCAGATCTGCGACCCGGCCCGCCCGACGACGCTGGTCGGCAGCGGGCCCGGCCGCCGTCGCTGGGAGTTCATGCGGCTGCCGGGGGAAAGCCCGGCGGAGCTGAACAAGGACGAGACGGCGTGGCGGCTGATGGCGCCGTTCGGCGTCACCCCGGAAACGGCGACGCTGCTGCGCAGCACGACGTACATCTTCCAGGCCCGCTGGGCCGACCGCTGGCGGGTGGGGCACGTCCTGCTCGCCGGCGACGCGGCCCACCTGATGCCGCCGTTCGCCGGCCAGGGCATGTGTTCCGGCGTCCGCGACGTGACGAACCTGGCGTGGAAGCTGGACCTGGTGCTCGGCGGCGTGGCCGACGAGTCCCTTTTGGACAGTTACGGCGAGGAACGCCGGGAAGCGGCGAAGGAAGCGATCCTCGCGTCGGTCCAGCTGGGCCGGGTGATCTGCGTGACGGACCCGGCGGCGGCCGCCTCGCGGAACGAGACGGTGCTGGCCAACCGGCGCGGGAAGCCGGCAGGCCGTCCGGAGCCGGCCTCGCCGCTCACCGGCGGGCTGCTGCACGAAAGTCCGGGGGCGGGCGTGGTGGTGCCGCACGGGCCCGGTGTCGATCCGGGGTTCGTGCTGCTCACGACCGAGGACGTCGACTCGCCGTTCCTGGCTTCGCTCGGTACCCGCGTGGTGCGGCCGGACGAGGAGGTCCTCCGGCCGTTCTTGGCACGGTACGGGGCGACTTCGGCGCTCGTCCGGCCGGACTTCCACGTCTTCGGCACCGCGAACGGCCGGCAGGGGCTCGAGGACCTGGTGGCCGAGCTCCAGAACCGGCTGCGGGCCGCGGTTCCCGCTCGTTAGGCGTACTCGCCCAGCCGCGGCGGCGGCCGGTGCTCCGGCTCGTACCCGGCCACCCGCACCGGGCTGCCGACCAGCCGGAAATCCCCCGCCTTCACGATCGCCCCCGGCGTCGCGGCCAGGGCCTCCGGCAACGTCCGCACGGCCGACGCCGGTACCCCGAGCGGGCGCAGCCGGGCCTCCCAAGCCTTCGCCGTGTCCGTCGCGAGCACCTTCGACACCACAGCCAGCACCTCGTCCCGCCGGGCCACGCGCTCGGCCATCGTCTCGAAGCCGGCGATGCCCGCCTCCGCCGCGAACGACTTCCAGAACCCGTCGTGCGTGACGAACAGCGCCAGGTGGCCCTCGGCCGTGGCGAAGAGCTGGGCGGGCACGTAGAACGAGTGGGCGCCGGACGGCAGGCGGCGTGGCTCGGTGCCCTCGTTGAGGTACGCCGAGGCGCGGTAGTTGAGCTGGGACAGCATCACGTCCCGCAGCGTCACCTCGACCTGGCCACCGCGGCCCGACACGATCTGGGCCAGCAGGCCGAGCGCGGCGGCCAGGCCGGCGGAGTTGTCCGCCGCCGAATAGCCCGGCAGGGTCGGCGGCCCGGCCGGGTCGCCGGTCAGCGCGGCCACCCCGGTCGCCGCCTGGACGACGTAGTCGAAGGCGGGCTCGTCGCCCGCGTCCAGGCCGTAGCCGGTGACCGCGACGCAGACGATCCGCTCGTTCCAGCGCCGCAGCGAGTCGTAGGTGAGGCCGAGGCGGTGGATCACCGACGGCTTCAGGTTGACCAGCAGCGCGTGCGACTCGGCGACCAGTTCGCCGAGGCGCCGGCGGCCGTCCGCGGTGGTGAGGTCGAGGCAGAGGCTGCGCTTGTTCCGGTTGATGCTGGCGAAGTAGGCGTCGCTCACCTGCCGCGAGAGGTCCCCGGTCGGCGGCTCGATCTTGATGACCTCGGCGCCCAGGTCGGCCAGCAGCATCGTGGCGTACGGGCCCGCGAGGATGTGCCCGGCCTCGAGCACGCGGATGCCCGCGAGCGGCCCGGCCGTCACCGCGGGTTCGCCGTCAGCTTGCCGACCTCGGCCACCAGCACGTCCAGCGCCGTGCCGGTCGGGAAGACCGCGGCCGCGCCCGCCGCCTCCAGTTTCGGGACGTCCGACGGCGGGATCGTGCCGCCGACGATGACCGCGATGTCCCCGGCGCCGGCGGCCCGCAGCGCGTCGACCGTGCGGGTGGTCAGCGACAGGTGCGCGCCGGAGAGGATGCTCAGGCCCACCACGGAGACGTCCTCCTGCAGCGCCATCGTCACGATCTCCTCGATCCGCTTGCGGATCCCGGTGAAGATCACCTCGAACCCGGCGTCCCGGAGCGTGCGGGCGACGATCTTCGCGCCGCGGTCGTGGCCGTCGAGGCCCGGCTTGGCGATCAGCACCCGGGCCGGCATCAGAACACCACCGGCTGCCGGAACTCGCCCCAGACCTTCTTGAGCTCGGCGACGATCTCGCCGACCGTGCAGTAGGCGTTGGCGCAGTCGATCAGCGGTCCCATCAGGTTCCCGTCGCCTTCCGCGGTCTTCGCCAGCGCGGTGAGGGTCGCGCGCACGGCCGTGCCGTCGCGTTCCGCCTTCACCCGCGCCAGGCGCTTGAGCTGCAGTTCCCGGCCTTCGGCGTCGAGTTCGTACATCGCGATCTCGGGCGGTTCCTCGGCCGAGGTGAACCGGTTGACCCCGACCACCGGGCGCTCGCCCGCCTCGACGTCCCGGTGCAGCCGGTAGGCCTCGTCGGCGATCAGGCCCTGGAGGTAGCCGTCCTCGATGGCCTGGACCATGCCGCCGTGCGCGTCGAGGTCCGCCATGATCTCGATGACGCGTTCCTCGGTGGCGTCGGTGAGCGCCTCGACGAAGTAGGAGCCGCCGAGCGGGTCCACGACCCGGGCGACGCCGGTCTCGTGCGCGAGGATCTGCTGCGTCCGCAGGGCGAGCGTCGCCGACTCCTCGCTGGGCAGCGCGAACGGCTCGTCCCAGGCGGCGGTGAACATCGACTGGACGCCGCCGAGCACGGACGCCATCGCTTCGTAGGCCACGCGGACCGCGTTGTTGCGCGCCTGCGGCGCATACAGGGAGGCGCCCCCGGCGACGCAGCCGAAGCGGAACATCGCGGCCTTGTCCGTCTTGGCGCCGTAGCGCTCGCGGACGATCGTCGCCCAGCGCCGCCGTCCGGCGCGGTACTTGGCGATCTCCTCGAAGAAGTCGCCGTGGGTGTAGAAGAAGAAGGAGATCTGCGGGGCGAACTCGTCGATCGTCATCCGGCCGCGGGCCAGCACGGTGTCGCAGTAGGTGACGCCGTCGGCGAGGGTGAAGGCCATCTCCTGGACGGCGGTCGCCCCGGCGTCCCGGAAGTGCGCGCCGGCGACGGAAATGGCGTTGAACTTCGGCACCTCGGCCGCGCAGAACTCGATGGTGTCGGCGATCAGCCGCAGCGACGGCTCCGGCGGCCAGATCCAGGTCCCGCGGGAGGCGTACTCCTTGAGGATGTCGTTCTGGATGGTCCCGGTGAGCTTCTCCCGCGACACCCCGGCCCGTTCGGCGGCGGCGACGTAGAAGGCCAGCAGGATGGCGGCGGTGCCGTTGATGGTGAAGCTGGTGCTGATCCGGTCCAGCGGAATCCCGGCGAACAGGATTTCGGCGTCGGCGAGCGTGTCGACGGCGACCCCGACCCGGCCGACCTCCTCGCCGACTTCCGGGTCGTCGGAGTCGTACCCGCACTGGGTGGGCAGGTCGAGCGCGACGGACAGGCCGGTACCGCCCTGGTCCAGCAGGTAGCGGTACCGGCGGTTCGACTCCTCGGCCGTGCCGAAGCCGGAGTACTGCCGGAAGGTCCACAGCTTCTTGCGGTAGCCGGTGGCGAAGTTCCCGCGCGTGAACGGGAACGCACCGGGATCGGGCGGATCGGCCTGCCGGTCCGCCGGCCCGTAGACCGCCCGCACGGGAATACCGGACGGGGTGCGCATGCTGTCACTCATCGCTCACCACGCTAGGAGAGCCGGACGGCGAGCCCCATACCAATGGTTGGTAGTTCCGGCTGGTCGGGGCCGTCAGACGTCGGACGCGGCCGGGGTTGCCGAGAACTGGGCCGCGTGCAACCGCGCGTACGCGCCGCCCGCTTCGATCAGCTCGCGGTGGCTGCCCTGCTCGACGATGCTGCCCGACTCCATCACCAGGATCACGTCCGCGTCGCGGATCGTCGACAGGCGGTGGGCGATCACGAAGCTCGTGCGGCCCTCGCGCAGGGCCGCCAGGCCCTGCTGGACCAGCATCTCCGTCCGGGTGTCCACCGCGCTGGTCGCCTCGTCGAGGACCAGGATCGCCGGCTCGACCAGGAACGCGCGGGCGATCGTGATCAGCTGGCGCTCGCCCGCCGACAGGCCGTCGGCTTCGGAGTCCAGGACCGTGTCGTAGCCCTCGGGCAGCGTGCGGATCAGGTGGTCCGCGTGCACCGCGGTCGCCGCCGCCACGACTTCCTCGCGGGTTGCGTCCGGCCTTCCGTACGCGATGTTGTCCGCGATCGTGCCGCCGTAGAGCCAGGTGTCCTGGAGGACCATGCCGATCCGGCGGCGGAGGTCGTCGCGGGTCATGTCCGTGATGTCCACGCCGTCGACCGCGATCGTGCCCGCGTCCGTGTCGTAGAACCGCAGCAGCAGGTTGACCAGCGTCGTCTTGCCCGCTCCGGTCGGGCCGACGATCGCCACCGTCTGTCCTGGTTGGACGGTCAACGACAGGTCGTCGATCAGCGGGCGGTCCGGGACGTACCGGAACGAGACGTCGGTGAACACGACCCGGCCGGTGATGGTGGCCGGGCGCTGGGGGTGCTCGGGGTCCGGCCGCTGGGGGTCGGCGTCGTGCAGCTCGAAGACCCGCTCGGCCGAGGCCAGCGCGGACTGGATCGGGCCGATCAGCGACGCGATCAGCGAGATCGGCTGGTTGAACCGCAGCACGTACTGGATGAACGCCTGGAGCGAGCCGATCGTCAGCGCCCCGCCCGCGACGCGCACGCCGCCGACCACCGCGATCAGCACGAAGCCGACGTTGCCGAGGAACATCAGCGCCGGGGCGACCAACCCGGAGCGGAACTGCGCCCCGGCGGCGGCCGTGCGCACCTCGTCGTTGTACGCGGCGAACTTCTCCCGGGCCTGGCCCCAGCGCCCGAACGCGGTGACCAGGTCGTGCCCGGTGTAGACGTCCTCGAGGTGGCCGCCGAGCGTGCCGGTGGCCTTCCACTGCTGCGCGAACTGCGGCTTCGCCCGGCGGGCCAGCGCCTTCGCGGCCCAGACCGTCACCGGCAGCACGACCAGCGCGACCACGGTCAGCAGCAGCGAGATGCGCAGCATCATCACCAGCGACCCG
This sequence comes from Amycolatopsis sp. NPDC004625, assembly GCF_040609695.1. Lineage (NCBI taxonomy): Bacteria > Bacillati > Actinomycetota > Actinomycetes > Pseudonocardiales > Pseudonocardiaceae > Amycolatopsis > Amycolatopsis sp. NPDC004625. The sequence goes on along the minus strand of NZ_JBEXKX010000003.1, from coordinate 7,693 downwards.
AGGAACAGGAACACCGACGTCAGCAGCAGGCTGGCCGTCTGCTGCACGGACTGCGAGACGTTGTCGATGTCGTTCGTGGTCCGGGACAGCAGGTCGCCGCGGGACTGGGTGTCGAAGTAGGACAGCGGCAGCCGCGACAGCGTCACGTTGGTGCGTTCACGCAGCCGGTACGCCATCCGCTGCACCACGGTGGCGGTCAGCCGGCCCTGGGCCACGGTGCTCGTGCCGGACAGCACGGCCAGCACCGCCGCCCACAGCAGGTACCGGTTGACCGCGCCGAAGTCGACACCGCCGCCGCGGATGCCGTCCACGATCGCGTCGGTGGCGTCGCCCAGCAGCGTCGGGATGGTGACCAGGGTGGCGTTGCTGACGATGGCCAGCAGGGCCATGACGGTGATCCGCGCCCAGTCCGGGCGCATGGTGCCCAGCAGCCGCAGGGCGGTGCCGCGGCCGGCCGCCGGCTTTGCGGTGGTCATCAGGCCGCCTCCCCGACGGTCAGCTGCGAGTCGACGATCTGCGCGTAGGTGGCGCTGGTGGCCAGCAGTTCGTCGTGGGTTCCGGTGGCCTCGACCCGGCCGGCTTCGAGCACCACGATCGTCTCCGCGGCACGGATGCTCGACACGCGCTGGGCGACGATCACCTGGGTGGCGTCCCCGATTTCGCGGGCCAGCGCGCCGCGCACGGCCGCCTCCGTCGCCGTGTCCAGTGCGGAAAACGCGTCGTCGAACAGGTAGATCCGCGGCCGGGCCAGCAGCACCCGGGCGATCGCCAGCCGCTGCCGCTGCCCGCCGGACACCGTGCTGCCGCCCTGCCCGATCTCCGTGTCGAGCCCGTCGGGCATGGCGCGGACGAACTCGGCGGCCTGCGCGACCTCGAGCGCGTGCCACAGCTGCGCCTCGTCGGCGGCCGGGTTGCCGAAGCGCAGGTTGTCCGCGACCGTCCCGGCGAACAGGTACGCGCGCTGCGGCACCAGCCCGACCAGTTCGGACAGGTCGCGCCGGGCCACCTCGCGGACGTCGGCGCCGTCGATGCGCACCGCTCCTTCGTCCACTTCGAGCAGCCGCGCCAGCACGTTGATCAGGGTCGTCTTGCCGCTGCCGGTCGAGCCGATGATCGCGGTGGTCCGGCCGGGCCGGGCGGCCAGGCTCACCCCGCGCAGGACGGGCACCTCGGCGCCCGGGTAGCCGAAGGTGACGTCGTCGAGCTCCAGGTCGCCGCGCCACTTCTCGACCGTGACGGGCTTGGCGGGCTCGGCGATGCTCGGCTCGGTGGCCAGCACCTCGGTGATCCGGCCGGCGCTCACCTTCGCCCGCGGCGCCATCATGAACACGCTCAGCCCCTGCGTCACCGCGCCCAGGGTCAGCGTCAGGTAGGTCAGGAACGCGATCAGCGTGCCCAGCTGGAGCGAGCCGTCGACGACCCGGTGCCCACCGATGGCCAGCACCGCGACCGCGGCCACGTTGGAGATGAACAGCGAAGTCGCACCGAAGAACGCCTGCACGCGGCCGAGCCGGACGCCCACGCCCATCAGGTCGGTGTTCGCCTCGGCGAAGCGGTGGCGCTCGTTCTCGTCCCGGACGAACGCCCGGATCACCCGGATGCCGGTGATCTGCTCGCGCATCACGCGGTTGACCGCGTCCACGAACCGCTGCAGCAGCCGGGACGCCGGCACCATCTGCCGGATCAGCAGCCCGATCGTCACCGCACCGACCGGCACCGCCACCAGCAGGACCAGCGAGGACGGCGCGTCCTGCCGCACGGCCAGCACGACGCCGCCGATCCCGACGAACGGGGCGGTCAGCAGCATCGCCAACGTCGTGTAGAGGATCAGCTGCACCTGCTGGACGTCGTTGGTGCTGCGGGTCAGCAGCGACGACGGACCGAACCGGGCCATTTCCCGGGCGGAAAAGCCCGACACGCGGTCGAACAACGCGGCCCGCAGGTCCGCCCCGAGTCCCATCGCGACGCGCGCACCCAGGTACACCGCGCCGCCCGCGCAGGCGATCTGCGCCAGCGTCGCGGCCAGCATGATCCCGCCGTGCCCGAGGATGTAACCGGTGTTGCCGGTCAGCACGCCGTAGTCCACGACGTCGGCGTTGAGCGTCGGCAGATACAGCAACGCCGCGGCCTGCGCGATCTGCAGCAGGACGATGATCGTCAACGGGCGGCGGTAGCGGCCCAGCCGCGGTTTCAGGAGGGCCAGCAGGGAAGACGGCGGCGGCGCCGGTTCGGCGGGTGCGGTCATGGCGCCACCCTAGCCAGGTTCACGGCGGCGGTTCCTGCCCCCGCCGGCAACGCAGTCAGCAAGGCCGGGAACAGAGCCGTCGGCACGGAAAAGCCCTCCAGTCAGCGTGCGATGCCACGCACCGCCAGGATTTCGGACGCCGTCGCGCGGGGCCACTACCAACGTTGGTAGTTCCGCAGCGGCGACCCCTATTACCCTGGCAAACCGGGCATCCGGTGGCTGATGATGCCCGCGTGAACGATGCTTATCCGTTGGATGATGTGGACGGTGAGCCCGACGAGTCCGTCGGCCGCCGCACGTTCCTCACCTCCGCCATGCTCGGCTCGGCGGGTCTGGTGGTGGGCGTGAACATGTTCGGCCCGAGCCTGTTCGGCTCGGGCGCACCCGAAGCGGCGGCGGCCCCACCGGCCCAGCCGCTCGGGCCTGGGGCCCCGAATTTCGGCTTGACCAAGTTCCTCGACCCGCTGCGGATCCCGCCGGTGCTGCGGCCGCAGCAGGACCTGATGACCGTCCGGATGACGAACGCGCGGGTGAAACTGCACTCCCAGCTGCCCGAAACGGCACTGTGGACCTTCGAAGGGTCGTTCCCCGGCCCGACCATCGAGGTGCGCAGCGGGAAACGCGTGCGCATCGCGTGGAGCAACGAACTCACCGGCAAAATTCCCCTGGTGGCGGCCCGGGTTCCGTTCGCGAAACCGTCGCCCGCGTACACACCCGGCTACCGCAACCCGGACGGCAGCCTGCCTTCCGGTGTTTCGCTCTACGACGGCGTCGCCGACATCCCGCCGTGGAACGTGGTCCACCTGCACGGCGCGGTGACGGCCGCGCACAACGACGGCTGGGCGCACAACGGCGTCCCGGCCGGGGACGCGCAGCTGACCGAGTACCCGAACCGCCAGGCGGCGACGTCGCTCTGGTACCACGACCACGCGATGGCCGTCACGCGGTTCACCGTCTACTCCGGCCTGGCGGGCATGTACCTGATCCGCGACGCCGAAGAGGACGGGGCCGGGCTGCCGCGCGGCGAGCGGGAGATCCCGCTGATCATCAGCGACCGCAACCTCGACACCGACCCGGCCACCGGCGCGCTCACCGGCCAGCTGCTGTACAAGCTGCCGTACGTGCCGGCGTCCGGCACGACGGCCCCGGTCACCGGCCCCTTCCAGCTGGTGAACGGCGTCATCTGGCCGCACCTCGACGTGGCCGGGGACCTGTACCGCTTCCGGGTGCTCAACGCGGCGAACTCGCGGTTCTTCCGCCTCGACCTGATCGACGAGGCGGGCGTCCTGCACAACGACGCGATCCGCATCGCGGGCACCGACGCGGGTCTGCTGCCCGCGCCGGTCGCGATGCCGGCGGGCGGCCTGACCATCAGCCCGGCCGAGCGCGTCGACCTGCTGATCGACTTCAGCAGGTTCCCGGGCCAGCGCCTGCGGCTGTCCAACACCGGCAGCGTCGGTGAACCGGACATCATGGAGTTCCGGGTGGCGTCCCGGGCGCGGGCGGTCGTGGTGCCCCCGCGGCTGTCGAAGTCGTACGTGCGGCTCGTGCCGGGCACCACGGTCCCGGCGGACCACGACGAGATCTACGTGGCCCTGCTGCCGGGGACCGTGGCCGGCGAGCCGGACCCGACGATGTGGGAACTGCGGGAGATCACCGACCCGGCCGAGCTGCCGGCGGTGTTCCCGGCGACCGGGGTCATCCAGCTCACCGATCCGGCCACGGGCAACGTCCGGACGTTCAAGAAGGTCGCCGGCCTGTTCGACGACACGCGGACGATCTTCATCAACCGCGGCCGGTGGGCGGTGTGGCACTTCCTGCAGCTGGGCGGGTCGCCGCACCCGATGCACATCCACATGACACGGCTGCAGCTGCTGTCGCGGACGACGTGGACCGACCTGACGGCGTTCAACGTCCCGGTGGGCGGCACCTCACGGCCGCTGCCGGCGCCGAACGCCGGGCCGGCGATCGAGAAGTGGGAAGAGGGCTGGAAGGACACCTTCCAGGCGCGGCAGGGCGAATGGATCACCGTGGCCGGGCAGTTCGACGGCGCCAGCGGCGAGTTCATGTACCACTGCCACATCCTCGAGCACGAGGACATGGGCATGATGCGCCCGTTCGTCGTCCACCCGCCGGAGATCGCCCGGTTCCACATGCACCCGCACGTCGACGTCCACAGTGGACAGACGATGACAGGGCACAGCGGGCACTGACAGCCTGACCCTCGTGAGTGGTAAGGCGGGTTAGAACCCGCCTTACCACTCACGAGGCCCGGCCGCGGGTCAGAGGGGGATGTTGCCGTGCTTGCGCGGCAGCCGCAGCTCCCGCTTGCCCCGGAGGCTCTTCAGCGCGGTGGCCACGTACTCGCGGGTCTGCGAGGGCTCGATGACGGCGTCGACGTACCCGTGTTCGGCCGCCAGGTACGGCGTCAGCAGGGTTTCCTCGTACTCCTTGGCCAGCTTGGCGCGCAGCGCTTCGACGTCGGCGGCCTGGCGGGCCGCCTCGGCGATCGTCTTGCGGTACAGCACGTCGGTGGCGTTGCTCGCGCCCATGACCGCGATCTGCGCGGTCGGCCAGGCGAAGTTGAGGTCGGCCCCGAGGTGCTTGGACCCCATGACGTCGTACGCCCCGCCGTAGGCCTTGCGGATCACCACGGTGACCAGCGGGATCGACGCCTCGGCGTAGGCGTAGATCAGCTTGGCACCCCGCCGGATGATGCCGTTCCACTCCTGCTCGGTGCCGGGCAGGAAGCCGGGGACGTCGACGAAGGTGACCACCGGGACGTTGAACGCGTCGCAGGTGCGCACGAACCGGGCGGCCTTTTCGGACGCGTTGATGTCGAGGCAGCCGGCCAGCTGCAGCGGCTGGTTGGCCACGATCCCGACGCTCTGCCCTTCGATCCGGGCGAAGCCGACGATGACGTTCGGCGCGTACAGCTCCTGCACCTCGTCCAGCTCGCCCTCGTCGACCACCGCACGCAGGACTTCCCGCATGTCGTAGGGCTGCGTCGCCAGGTTCGGGACCAGCGCGTCGAGGTCGGCCGCGCTCACGGAGACACCGCCGGGCGCGAAGGTGGGCGGGTCGGCGAGGTTGTTGGAGGGCAGGTACGACAGCAGCTGCTGCACGTACCCGATCGCGTCCTCGTCGCTGGACCCGAGGTAGTGCGCGTTGCCCGAGCGCGTGTTGTTGGTCAGGCCGCCGCTCAGCTCCTCCATGCCCACCTGTTCGCCGGTCGCGCCGCGGATGACGTCCGGGCCGGTGAGGAACATGTGCGAGTTGCCGTCGACCATCACGACGAAGTCGGTCAGCGCGGGCGAGTAGCAGGCGCCGCCGGCGCACGACCCGAGGATGAGCGAAATCTGCGGCACGATGCCCGACGTGCGGACGTTGCGGCGGAAGATCTCGCCGTAGATCGCCTGCGCGACCACGCCCTCCTGCAGCCGGCCGCCGGCGCCGTCGTTGATGCCGACGATCGGCCGCCCGGTCTTGACCGCCAGGTCCATCACCTTGACGATCTTGCTGCCGTGCGCCTCGCCCAGCGAACCGCCGAACACGCTGGCGTCCTGGCTGTACACGCAGACCGGGCGCCCGTCGACCTCGCCGTACCCGGTGACGACGCCGTCGCCCAGCGGCCGGTTGTGCTCCAGGCCGAAGTTGGTCGACCGGTGCCGGACGAACGCGTCGAGCTCCACGAACGAACCGGGGTCGAGCAGCAGGTCGATGCGTTCCCGCGCGGTCAGCCGGCCGCGGGGGTGCTGGCGTTCGGCCGCCCGGACGGAACCGTGCGCCACGACTTCTTCGGTACGGCGGCGCAGTTCCTTGAGCCGGTCGGCGGTGGTGGCCGGCGCGGATTCCATGGTGCCTCCTCACAACGTGGCCCCGGACGACGCCGGGGGCGAGTGCCCCGGGGCACTCGCCCCCGGCGAGCTTTCACGGCTCGAGGCCGCGGCTTCAGGACGACGGCTTGCCCAGCTGCACCGGCAGGTCCTTGGTCCGGGTGAACCCGGGCCGCAGGATCCACGGGACCTCGTCGCGCGGCACCGCCAGCGACAGGTCCGGGAACCGGGTGAACAGGCCGCGCAGCGCCACCTCCGCCTCGAGGTAGGCGACGTGCTGGCCCAGGCACCGGTGGATGCCCTTGCCGAACCCGAGGTGGCTCTCGCTGCCGACGCCCAGCCGGTCGACGATCAGCTTCTCCGGCTCGGGGAACTTCCGCGGGTCGCTGTTGGCGCCCATGATCATCGGCACGACGGGCATCCCGCGCGGGATGAGCACGCCGCCCAGCTCGATGTCCTCGGTGCCGAACCGCGGCTGCCCGAACTGGATCGGACCGAGGCGCTGCAGCTCGCGGACGGCCTGCGCCCACATCGACGGGTCCGCCTTGAGCCGCGCGAGCTGGTCCTGGTGCTCCAGCAGGGCGAGGACGGAGTTGCCGATCAGGTACGTCGTCGTCTGGTGCCCGGCGGTGACCAGGCTGAACAGGATGCCGACCAGCTCGTCGTCGGTGACGATCTCCGGGTTCTTCGTCTGCGCCTGGACGAGCGCGGTGACCAGGTCGTCCTTCGGCTCGGCCCGGCGGCGCGCGATGAGCGACCGGGCACCGTCGAGGGCCGCGCGCACCGCGCCCGGCAGCCGCTCGCCGTCGAGCGTCGCCATCGCGTCGCTCCAGGTCTTCCAGATCGGCCGGTCCTCGACGTCGACGCCGACCAGCTCGCAGATCACCTGGATCGGCAGCGGGTAGCAGTACGCCTGGACGAGGTCGATCGGCGAACCGTCCTTGGTCGCCTCGACCAGGTCGTCGAGCAGCTTCGCGGCGATTTCCTCGACGCGGGGCCGGAACTTGCTCACCCGGTGGTTGGTGAGCGCGTAGGACACCAGCTTGCGCAGCCGCGAGTGGTCGTCACCGTCGGAGGCGTTGATCAGGTTCTTCAGCCAGGGGATCAGTTCCTCCGGCATCTCCAGGTGCTGGAACACGCCGTTGCGGATGTCCTCGATGTCCGCGTCCTCGGGCGGGTTGGTGAGGAACCGCGGATCGGTGAGGACGCTCTTCACGTGCTCGTAGCGGGCGGCCAGGAACATCGGCGGGCCACCCATGAACCCGCCGATCTGCAGGGTCGGCGCCTCCCGCACCTTGGCGTGCGCGCCCCACGGGTCGGCGATCACGTCGGGGGCGAACAGATCCACCTTTTCGGCCGAAGTCTCGGCGGTGCTGGTCATGAACCTCTCCTCGAGTCGGAATGCGGGCGATTCGCCGGCCCGGGGCCGGAACGCGCCGAGGCCCGTTTTCGAACATAGGGAGACGGCCCCCGGCGAACATCCCCCAACCTGATAGGCCAGGCGACGGCGTGCCCTGGCGGTCGTGAGTGAGAAACAGTGTTAGAACATCTTCCCGGCGGTGGACCCGCTGGCGTCGACGTCGACGATCCTCGACCCGGCCATCGTCGGTGA